>JBGSKT010000388.1:0-2105 GCA_041741075.1 Lysobacterales bacterium | reverse complement strand
GACTGGCCGTGGTCACGGTAGCGCCCGGCCAACGCCAGCAGCTGCTCGGTCGCGTCACTGCGGCGGTTGAGCACGACGTCTTCGGCGCCTTCGCGCAGGTCGTTCGGCAGGTCGTCATAAATTGGCAGGGCGCCGGCATTGATGATGCCCATGTCCATCCCGGCCTGGATGGCGTGGTACAGAAATACGCTGTGGATCGCCTCGCGCACGCCGTTGTTGCCGCGAAAGGAAAAGCTCAGGTTGGATACCCCGCCGGAGACATGGCAAAGCGGGAAGCGCCGCTTCAACTCGCGGGTGGCCTCGATGAAGTCGAGCCCGTAGCGGTCGTGTTCGGCGATGCCGGTGGCGACCGCGAATACGTTGGGATCGAAAATGATGTCGCAGGGATCGAGTCCGGCGCGCTCGGTCAGCAGGGTGTAGGCGCGGCTCAGGATCTCGACCTTGCGCGCTGCCGAGTCGGCTTGGCCGCGTTCGTCGAACGCCATCACCACCGCCGCCGCGCCGTAGCGGCGAACTTCGGCGGCCTGTTGCAGAAACGCGGCCTCGCCTTCCTTGAGCGAGATCGAATTGACGATGCCCTTGCCCTGCAGGCACTTCAGACCGGCCTCGATCACGCTCCATTTGCTCGAATCGAGCATCACCGGCACCCGCGCAATATCGGGCTCGGCGGCGATCAACTGCACGAACTTCTGCATCGCCGCAGCCGAGTCGAGCAGTCCCTCGTCCATGTTGATATCGATGATCTGCGCGCCGTTCTGCACCTGGGCTCTGGCCACCGCCAGCGCCTGGTCGTAGCGGTCCTCGCGGATCAGTTTGCGGAACTGCGCCGAGCCGGTGACATTGGTTCGCTCGCCGACGTTGACGAAGTTGATTTCCGGCGTCAGCACCAGCGCTTCCAGCCCGGACAGACGGGTCAATGGCGCCGGCGTTGCCGGGCGCCGTGGTGGATGCCCGGAGACCGCGGCGCGAATTGCGCGGATATGCGCCGGCGTGGTGCCGCAGCAGCCACCGACGATATTCAGCAGGCCGGCGGCGGCGAACTCGCCGAGTTCGCGCGCCATCATCTCCGGAGATTCGTCGTAGCCGCCGAAGGCATTCGGCAGGCCGGCGTTCGGATGGGCGCTGAGCAGACAATCGCAGATACCGGACAGGGTATCGACGTGGGCGCGCAGGTCGTGGGCGCCGAGCGCGCAATTCAAGCCCACTGCGAACGGTTGGGCGTGGCGCAGGGAATACCAGAAGGCCTCGGCGGTCTGGCCGGACAGGGTGCGCCCGGACTGGTCGGTGATGGTGCCCGAAATCATCACCGGCAGGCGCGCGCCGCGCTCGCGGAACACTGAATCGATGGCGTACAGCGCGGCCTTGGCGTTCAGCGTGTCGAAGATGGTTTCGACCATCAGGATATCGCTGCCGCCCTCGATCAGGGCATGGCTGGCTTCGCGGTAGGTACCGACCAGGGTATCGAAGTCGATGTTGCGGAAGCCCGGGTTGTTCACGTCCGGCGATAACGAAGCGGTGCGGCTGGTCGGGCCGAGCACGCCGACCACGAAACGCGGATGCGCCGGATCGACGACGGTGGCGGCATCGCACTCGATCCGGGCCAGGCGCGCGCCCTCGCGGTTCAATTCCGGGACCAGCGCCTGCAGTCCGTAATCGGCCTGACTGATCGTGGTCGAATTGAAGGTATTGGTCTCGATCAGATCGGCGCCGGCGTCCAGATACTGGCGGTGGATGGCGCGGATGATCGCTGGCTGGGTCAGGCTCAACAGGTCGTTGTTGCCCTTGAGATCGCACTGCTGGCCGGCGTGGTCGTGGCCGCCATGATTGTGGCCGGCACGACCGGGTTCGCTGCTGCCGGCGTTGAAGCGATCGCCACGGAAACCGGCTTCGTCCAGCTGTTCGGCCTGCAGCATGGTGCCCATGGCACCGTCCAGGACCAGGATGCGGGCGGCGGCAGCGGCAAACAGCGCCTCGGCCCGGGCCGGGTCCAGCCACGGCAGTTGGTGCATCGATTGGCCGCTCATGCCGGTTTTTGCGCGAGCAGACTGAGCACCTCGAAGTGCGGCGCGCGGCGTTCGCGGCAGCCGCTTTCGACCGCGGCGGCG
>JBGSKT010000387.1:0-6066 GCA_041741075.1 Lysobacterales bacterium | reverse complement strand
CGGTTGTGGGAGCGACGGAACGTCGCGACTGGGCTATCGAAGCGGCAGTCGCGACGTGCCCGTCGCTCCCACAACAGCGCCAAGTGCCCGTCGCTCCCACAACAGCGCGGCACCCAAACTCGCTCAGGTGCTGCAAGCGCTGTGCTGCAAGCGCACATGCATTGCGCCGCCGGCTTCGCTAGAGTGCGCGGTTCACTTGACCGTTCGGGGTTCGTGATCATGCTGTTGGGCACTCTGTTGCGTCCGCGATTGCTCGCGGCGGTGGTAGCGCTGTTGTCGGTTTCGTCGGCCTTCGCCGATGTGTTCATCAACGAGATTCACTACGACGATTCCACTGCATCCGGCGATCTCGGCGAACGGATCGAAGTGGTGGCGCCCTCGGGCACCGCACTCACCGGCTACACCCTGGTCCTGTACAACGGCAATGGCGGCGGCGGGAGCTATGCCACCCTGGCGCTGGGCCAGCCGAGCCAATGCCAGGGTTACGATATCTATTCGGTCGATGCCCCAGGATTGCAGAATGGTGCACCCGATGGCATCGCCCTGGTCGATGGCCTCGGTGGTGTGGTGCAGTTTCTCAGTTACGAAGGTGTGTTCGTCGCCAGCAATGGCCCGGCCATTGGCCTGAGCAGTACCGACATCGGTGTCGCCGAAAGCAACGCCACTGCGCCCGGCACATCGCTGCAACTGAACGGCAGCGGCAGCGCTGCCGCCCAGTTCACCTGGACCGCCTCCGCCGTCGAAACCTTTGGCACCTGCAACACCGCCCAGACCTTCGTCGGTGGGGTCGATAACCCGCCCACGGTCACCTCCACGATTCCGGCGGGCAATGCCAGCGGCGTCGCGCTGAACAGCGATCTGCAGGTCAATTTTTCCGAGTCGGTCAGTGTTGGTGCCAACGCCTTCAGCCTGGTCTGTTCGATCAGCGGCGGACACAGCCTGGCGATCAGCGGCAGCGGCAACCGGCGCACGCTCAATCCGGATCTCGATCTGGCCCTGGGCGATCTCTGCACCGCCACCGTGCTCGCCAGCGCGGTGACCGACCAGGACGGCACGCCCGAGTCGATGGGCGCGGATTTCGTCTGGAGTTTCAGCGCGGTCGCCGACAGTGCCCCGACCCTGGTCGCGAGCACGCCGGCCAATGGGGCGACCGGGGTCGCGGTCAATGTCGCGGTCGAGATGATTTTCTCCGAGCCGGTCACGCCGATCGATCCCTGGTTCAGCCTGGAGTGCAACGGCATCCCCTTCCTCGGCAATCTGGCGTCGGCCAACGGTGGCGCGACCTGGACCTTTACGGCGATTACCAATTTTATTCCCAACGATGTCTGTACCGCCAGCATTACCGGCAGTCAGGTGCTGGACAACGATGGCAGCCCGCAGCCGATTGCCAACAATCCGACCTGGGCGTTCAGCATCGCGCCCGACCTGGCACCGACCGTGGCCAGCAGTTTCCCGGCCGATCTGGCGGTGAATGTGCCGGCGGCGAGCAATCTCAGTGTGGTGTTTTCCGAGCCGGTCAGCGTGCTGGCTGGCGGCTTCGTGATCAGTTGCAGCAAGAGCGGCAACCACAGCTTCACCGAGAGCAATAGCGCGCTCAGCAACTACAGCCTGGACCCGGACATCGACTTCACCACCGGCGAGAATTGCAACCTGGATGTGATCGCGCTCAAGGTGACCGATATCGACGGCAATCCGAACCAGATGCTGGCCGACGTGCGAATCCGTTTCAGCATCGGCGCCGGGCTCGCCGGCTATTACGACCGGGTCGATGCCAGCAGTTGCCGGGCGCTGCGTGCGACCCTGCATGGGGTGATCGACAACCACATCGCCTATCCCTATTCCGGCGGCGGCACCGATAGCTGGGCGATCCTCGAAGCCGCCGACCAGGACCCGCTCGACGCCAACCGCATCCTCGATGTCTACCGAAATTGCAGCTATGCCAAGGTCGCTGATCGGGCCGGTGGCACGGGTGGCACTGCCGCCTGCATCGGCACTGGTGGTTCGAGTAGTGGTCGCCAATACAACCGCGAACACACCTGGCCGAACAGCCACGGGTTCAATGACATTCTCACTCTGGATGGTTTTCCGAACGCACCCTATACCGACACCCACATGCTGTTGCTGTCGCATGTTGACTACAACGCCGACCGCGGCAACAGTCCCTATGCCAATTGCCCACAAGCCAGCGGCTGCACAGTCGATGAAACCATGTTCTACAACGGTGAGGGCGGCGGGGCGGTGGTCTATCCCGGCCACCACAACTGGTTCAACGCCAGCAGCTTTGAGACCTTCGACGCGCGCAAGGGCGATGTCGCCCGCGCCCAGTTCTACATGGCGATCCGCTACGACGGCGGCCGCAACACGGTCAATGGCCAGCGCGAGCCGGATCTGGAACTGACCGACGACCGCGCACTGATCACCACCACGCCCAGCGGCAGCTTCGTCACTACCGGGTTCATGGGCCTGCTCACCGACTTGCTCGGCTGGGCCAACGCCGATCCGGTGACCACGCCGGAGATCCTGCGCAATGATCTGGTGCAGTCGTTCCAAGGCAACCGCAATCCCTTCGTCGATCATCCGGAATGGCTGGCGATCGCCTTTCCGCAGCCATTTCCGGCGGCCTGCACCGGCCCGGCCCTGGTCGCCGTCGATGACGATTTCACGATTCCGCAGGGCAAGCCCTCGACCCGAGCCGCACCCGGGGCGCTGTCCGATGACCACCAATTCTCGGCCGCACCCTTGCCGGCGTTGAGCGCCAGCGCCGCCACCACTCCGGCGCATGGATCGGTCACCCTGAATGCCGATGGCAGCTTCAGCTTCAGCCCGGACGCCGGCTACTGCGGCAAGGGCAGCTTCGGCTATACCGCGAGCGATGCCAGCGGCAGTGACCAGGGCGTGGTCCAGCTGGATATCTCCTGCGCGCCGAGTGCGGTCGGCAGCATCGCCGATGTCACGATCGGGGTCGGCGGCCTGCTGGCGGTGAACACGGCGGCGGCCTTTGCCGATGCCGACAGCACGCTCGGCTACACGCTGGCGAGCGTGCCGGCCTTGCCGACCGGAAATATCGGCATCGATCCGCTGACCGGTGTGATCGGCGGCACCCCGCAGGCGGCCGACATCGGCGTGTATACGCTGACCGTCACTGCCGCCGAACCCGCGCCCGCAACCGCCACCGCGCAGCAGAGTTTCACCCTGACCGTGCAAGCCCAAGGCAGCGATTTGTTCATGAATGGCTTCGAATAGAGCCGAACGGCAAGCGGCTCTTTGTGGGAGCGACCTCGTTTGTGGGAGCGACGGCGTTTGTGGGAGCGACGGCACGTCGCGACTTGGCTGTCGAAGCGACAGTCGCGACGTTCCGTCGCTCCCACAATTGCTGCTGTCGTCCGTCCTCTGTCCTCTGTCCTCTGTCTTCCGGACTAGGCATCG
The DNA here is from genome assembly GCA_041741075.1 of Lysobacterales bacterium. Classification (GTDB taxonomy): domain Bacteria; phylum Pseudomonadota; class Gammaproteobacteria; order Xanthomonadales; family Ahniellaceae; genus 0-14-3-00-62-12. The sequence continues at coordinate 2,640 of JBGSKT010000387.1, read as the reverse complement.
CTCAGGTTCTTGACGAAGCGCAGTGACTGTTCGGCATAACCGCAGGATTTGTAGAAGCGGTGCGCGTCGCTGCGCTGGCTGGCGGCGGTGAGTTCGACTCGGGCCACGCCATCCTGGCGCGCCATCGCCTCGGCGTAACGCAGCAGGGCGTGGCCAATGCGGCGATTCTGCACTTCCGGGTCGACCACCAGCGCGGTGATCCGGCAGGTCTCGCGGCCGATCGGCAGATAGAACATCAGGTCGATGCCGACCAGACCGACCACGCGCTCGCCCAGCTCGGCCACGACCAGGGCCTGGCGCGGGCTCTGGTTGATGATCTGCATGCGCCGCATAGCATCGTCTTCATCGCAGGGATAGCCGAGCACCTCGATCAGCCGTGCCACCGCCACGGCATCGTCGATCCGCGCCAGGCGCAGATGCAATCCCGGCGGCGGCGGCGCAACGGTGGCCATGCTCAGCGCGCGCCGAATATGACGATGGTCTTGCCGGCGACCGCGATCTTGCCCTCTTCTTCGAGTTGCTTGAGCACGCGCCCGGCCATTTCGCGCGAACAGCCGACCAGCCGCGACAGCTCCTGACGCGACACGCGGATCTGCATGCCGCGCGGATGGGTGAGCGCATCCGGTTCGTTGCACAGATCAAGCAGGCTGCGCGAGATGCGCCCGGTGACATCCATGAAGGCGAGTCGGCTGACCTTGCGGCTGGTATGCAGCAGGCGACGGGTGAGTTGTTGGCCGATCGCGAACAGGATGCGCGGGCACTCTTCGCGCAGTTGGGTTTCGAACAGGGCCAACAGTCGCTCATAACTGATCTCGGCGACTTCCACCGGTGTGCGCGAGCGCAGCATCACGTCGCGGCGCGGCGATTCGATGTACAGGCCGAGCTCGCCGATGAACTCACCCTTGTTGATATAGGCGAGGATCAGCTCGCGGCCGTCTTCATCTTCGGCAACCACGCTCAGCGAACCTTCGATCACGTAATAAAGCACGTCGGCGCGATCGCCGGCCATGAACACCGAAGTCCGGGTCGGGTAGCGGCGCCGGTGGCACTGCGCCAGAAAGCGTTCGATCGCGCGGCCCTCGAAAACCAGAGTGCGCGGGGCGATGCTCTTGGGCACGACTTCGGCGAGTGGGGTCAGACGATCCGTGACGGGCGCGGGCATGGCAACCTCTGGGCTGAATGATCCTTGCTTTATATGATGGTTGCACATACAAGCGCAACGGTTTTGCCGCATAATCGCGGGCCTTGTTCAGCGCCCGCGAGCCATCACTCCCATGGTCAAGCCCCTGCCCCGCCTGAAACTGCAAGGTTTCAACAACCTGACCAAAGCGCTCAGCTTCAATATTTACGATGTCTGCTATGCGGTTACCGCAGAGCAGCGCCGGCGCTACATCGAGTACATCGACGAGGCCTACAACGCCGAGCGGCTGACCAAGATACTGACCGAAGTGGCCGATATCATCGGCGCCAACATCCTCAATATCGCGCGCCAGGACTACGACCCGCAGGGCGCCTCGGTGACCATCCTGATCTCCGAACAGCCAGTGATCGACAAGAAGGCGGCCGGCAAGGAGATTCTGTCGGATGCGGTGGTGGCGCACCTGGACAAGAGCCACATCACCGTGCACACCTACCCGGAAAGCCACCCGAATACCGGCATCAGTACCTTCCGCGCCGATATCGACGTGGCCACCTGCGGGGTGATTTCACCGCTGAAGGCGCTCAATCACCTGATCGACAGCTTCGAATCCGACATCGTGGTCATGGACTACCGGGTACGCGGCTTCACCCGCGACGTGCGCGGCACCAAGCACTACATCGACCACCGCATCAACTCGATCCAGGAATACCTGGCCAAGCACATCCGCCGTCGCTACGAGATGTTCGACGTCAACGTCTACCAGGAAAACATCTTCCACACCAAGATGCACGTGAAGGACTTCGACCTCGACACCTACCTGTTCGAAACCATGTCGAGCGAACTCAGCTTCAAGGAGCGGCGCGCGATCGAAGCCCTGGTCAAGCGCGAAGTCGAAGAGCTGTTCCACGGCCGCAATCTGGTCTGAGCCCGCCCGCTCGGCTGATCGGCCACAGGCTAAGCCGTTTATGGAGTGCGGCGCTCTGCGCCGCTTTGGATGCTTTCTCCCGCTTCCAGCGCCGACCGCAAAGCAGCGCACTCCAAACGCTCAAACCCGATACGCGATGGCCTTCATCAGGCCGGCGGCCAGGGCCATCAGGCGGGGTGCCGGCGCCGGCAGCTCGATGCCACCGGCGGCACGCGCCTGGTCGCCGTGGCCGGCTTCCTCGCTTTGCATCTGGCCGACGATGGCGCGACTTTTCCGGTCAGCGGCGGGTAGCCGCTCCAGGTGATCGCCGAGGTGTGCCTCGACCTGGCGTTCGGTCTCGACCACGAAACCCAGGCTGATCCGGTCGCCGAATAGGGCGGCTCCGGCGCCGATCAGAAAGCTGCCGGCATACCACACCGGGTTCAGCAGGCTGGGCTTCGCGTCGAGCTCGCGCAAGCGCTCGGCGCACCAGGCCAGATGATCGCGTTCCTCGGCCGCGGCCGCGCGCAGGTGGGCACGGGTGTGCGGGTCGACAGCGACCGCGGCCTGGCCGAGATACAGCGCCTGCGCGCAG
>JBGSKT010000386.1:0-11649 GCA_041741075.1 Lysobacterales bacterium | reverse complement strand
GCCACCGCCCTCGCCGCCGCCGACCGCCATGTGCGAGCCAGCCTGCCGCAGCTCAGCGGCGACTACATGGGCGAACACTGGCTCGCCACCTACGCCGCACTGGCGCTGTTTGCCGATGAAGCCGGCCCCGGGAAGAATTGTGGCTAAGCTGGTCATCTCACGAAAACTGAGGGCGTGCGATGCGCCGGCGAATGTTGATGTGTGCACTGCTGGTCGCCGTGTCGCTGCCGGCCGTACAGGTGGGTGCGGCGGGAGCATCGCTGCCGGCCGCGTTCGTGCATGACCAGGTCTGGGTGATACCCCGGATCGGTGGGCGGGAGCTGCGCTTTTTTACCGATACCGGCGGGGGCTGGAATGCGATCAGCCGGGCGCAGGTCGAGGCGCTGGGTCTGACGATCATCGATCAGGATGGCGGCGCTGACGGCGCGGTCGCGCTGATCGATTTTCCCGTCTTCGATGCCGGTCATGAACTCCCAACGCCGCCAAAGTATTTTATGGATGGTCGCCTGCTTGTGGTCGATGCCAGCAAGATTCCGCGCAGCGACGGCTTGCTGGGCGGGCGCTGGTTTGCCGATGGTATCTGGGAGTTCGATTATCCCAGACAAAAACTGCGACGGCTGCGCTCGGCCGCGGGCCGGGTCGATCCGGCGGATCGGCTCACCCTGGGCTTCCAGGTCGACGCGTCCGGACGTCGGAGTACCCACTTTCCGAGCATGCGCATAACCGTGGATGGCGAGGACTTGGACATGCTGATCGATAGCGGTGCCACGGCGACCTTGACCAAGGTATCTGGCGCCGTTTTCGGCCTGCCAGCCGGCACCGACATCGGTACATCGTTCATCGAACATGAGGTATTCGAGCGATGGCACCAGCGCCACCCGGATTGGCGGGTGCTGGATCGGGCCGATCGGAAGAGTAGCCAGGAACGCCGCATGATCGAAGTTCCGCGAATCACGGTCGCCGGGCACAGTGTCGGGCCGGTCTGGTTTGCCGAGCAACCGTCGGGAGCGTTTCAGAAATACATGGCCACAATGATGGACCGCCCGACCTGGGGTGCGCTGGGTGGATCCGCGCTCAAGTACTTCTGTGTGGTGATCGACTATGCCGCCGCAGCCGCTTGGTTCCACCATCCGGCCGCGGAGTGAGTCGGACGGAGACCTTCAACTGAGTTACATTTGCTCTGCCGCAAGCCGGAATCCGCCTGCCTGCGCAGGTACAGGCAACGGTTGCTGCCGGCGCGCATCGCACCCTAAGCAAATCGCCACGGGGAATTGCGGTGCTGCCCGCCGTAATGAGGTGTGGCGGCGAGCCTGGCCGAGCCTGGGCCTTGCCAGTTGCGGCCGGGTGTTGGTCTATACCGATCGGATGGGAGGAAAAGTGGCCACACTGATTCCCGCACGGAGCACCTGCCTGCCGCGCATGACCGGCGGGGAACGGCGGTTCGCGGCGCGGCTGGAAGACAAGCTCGAAGACGATTATCTGGTCTGGTACGACGTGCCGGTCGGGCCCCGGCGGCGCCAGCCGGATTTCGTGATCGTGCATCCGGCGCGTGGGCTGCTGGTGCTGGAGGTGAAGGACTGGAAGCTCGACAGTCTGCACTCGCTCGATCGACGCAGCGCCATCCTGCGCGGCGAACAGGGACAGAAGACGGTGTCGAATCCCTTGTTGCAGGCCCGCGATTATGCGCTCGAAGTCGTCAACCTGCTGCAGCGCGATGCGGCCCTGCTGCACCCGGCCGGCCATGCGCACGCCGGGCGGTTGGCGGTGCCCTGGGGGCATGGCGTGGTGCTGGCCGGAATCAGCCGGGCCGCATTCGATGCGAACGAACTGGGGCTGGTGATTCCCGAACACCAGGTCATCTGTCAGGACGAGATGACCGAGTCGGTCGACGCCGAAGCTTTCCAGCAACGGCTGTGGGCGATGTTGCTGCATCGCTTTGGCGAGCTGCTGAGCCTGCCGCAGATCGATCGGCTGCGCTGGCATCTGTTCCCCGAAATCCGCGTGCGGCCACCCTTGCAGGCCGATCTGTTCGGTGCGTCCGATCGCTCGGCGGCGGGCACCGGGACCGAGCCGATCCCGGAGCTGATCCGGGTGATGGATCTGCAACAGGAGCAGCTCGCCCGTTCGCTCGGCGACGGCCATCGGGTGATCCATGGCGTCGCCGGTTCCGGCAAGACCATGATTCTCGGCTATCGCTGCCTGCAGCTCGCGCGCAGCCAGGCCAAACCGATCCTGGTGATCTGTTTCAATCGCACCCTGGCGGCCCGGCTCGGCCAGGTGTTGCAGGGACAGACCTTGCCGGTGCGGGTCGATGTGCGCAGCTTTCACGCCTGGTGCGCGGCGATGCTGCGCACGTACCACGTCGCGGTCGCACCCGCGGCCGATCCCGCCGATGGTTTCGCCGCCCAGGTCGCGGCGGTGATCGCCGCGGTCGAGCGCGGGCAGATTCCACGCGGTCAATATGGCGCCGTGTTGGTCGACGAAGGCCATGATTTCGAGCCGCACTGGCTGAGCCTGATTGCGCAGATGGTGGACCCGGCGACGCGCTCGCTGCTGCTGTTGTACGACGATGCCCAGTCGATCTATGCCAAGGCCACGCGACGCAAGTTCAGCTTTGCCCGTCTCGGCATCGAGGCGCGCGGGCGTACCACCATCCTGCGCCTGAACTACCGCAATACCTGGGAAGTGCTGGCCTTCGCCAAGGCCTTCGCCGCCGAGCTGTTCGAGGGCGATGCCGGCGACGAAGACGCCCCCGCGCATCTCGCTCCCGAGGGCATCGGCCGCCACGGCCCGATGCCCTGCCTGCTGCGCTGCCGATCGCGTGCCGAAGAATTCGAATTGATCGCCACGCGGATCGAGGCTCTGATCGAACAGGGCGTGGCGCTGGCGCAGATCGCGGTGCTGTGGCGGCATGGGCAGCAGGCGCAGACGATGGCCGCAGCGCTGGCCCAACACGGGATCGCCTTCGTCTCGGCGCGCGACGGCCAGTCCAAGGATGCGCTGTTCCTGGGCGCGCCCAGCGTCAAGCTGGTGTCGATGCATTCCAGCAAGGGCCTCGAGTTCGACCATGTGTTCATCCCGGCGCTGGACAGCATGCTGGCCGGTGCGGCCGAACAGTCCGCAGAAGACAAGTTGCTGTACGTGGCCATGACCCGCGCCGTGCAAGGGCTGGTGATGAGCTGTGTGCGCGACAGCGGTGCGGTGCGCAAGGTCGAAGCCGCCCTGGCAGCGGCTGCCGATCTGGCGGCTGCGGCCTGAGGCCGATGGCTGTGACTGGCGAGCGCCCAAGGCACTTATCGATTGAGTCCTGGCCGGCCGAAATTCTTGCTGACTACGCCAGACTGGTTGAGTTGCTCTTGGAACACGGGCCAAACTTGCGCATGCCTCACTCTCGCTCCATGGGGGAAGGCTTGTTTGAGCTTCGGCCGCGCGGTCGCGAAGGGACTGGCCGAGCCTTCTACTGCTTCCTCGTCGGGAGGCGCATATCGGTGGTGCACGCGTTCATCAAGAAGTCCGAGGCAACGCCGGAGCGTGAACTCAAGATCGCGCGAAAGCGCGTAAAGGTGCTTAAGAATGGCTGATCTCAAGTACGAACCTACCCGCCATGATCATGCCGCCTTCCTCAAGAAGGCCCGTGGTCGCAAGGGCTTCACCGAGGCCTACGAAGCCCTGGCCCTCGAATACGGAGTCGTGAGCCAGTTGCTCAAGGCCAGAACCCGGTCCGGCTTGACTCAGGACGCTGTTGCGGAGCTTATGGGCACAACGAAGAGCGCTGTATCTCGCCTTGAGTCGGCTGGCAAGCACGTGCCGTCGCTATCTACGTTGAAGCGGTATGCCCATGCTGTGGGTTGCGAACTTCAGGTCAAGCTTGTGCCGCAAAAGTGAAGCCTAACGAAGACGCGCCGACCCCGCCCTTTGGCATGACGCCCGCGCAGTGGTTCGCCCACGCGGCAACGATTGCCGCGCTGGCGGGCGAGCGCGAGACAGCGCTGAGTTGGCTACGCCGATCGGAAACCGTGCCCGAGCCGCTGGCGATTGAAGAGCGCGAATTGGCAGCGCTCGCCCGTTCGGACGCCCAGCTGGCGCTCGGCGACGCCGAGGCGGCGTTTGTCATCCCTCAGCCGTGGATCGACGGTGTAGGTGGGGAAAGCGAGCGCTTCATGCTCGCCGCCAAGCCTTACTACGACGCGCTGTACGGCGACTCGCCGAGCTACCAGGCGTTCATGAAGAAAGCCGCCGAGGAGAACCAGTGATCGAGCAAAGCGAAGACGCAGCCGCGAAGCGGCCGAATTTTTTCGCCGAGATGAAGCGCCGCAACGTCATCCGCACTATCAAACTCACCACCAGCGGCGGTCTGGTCTATACTGGACAGACCAGACCAGACCAGACCAATCTGAGGAGACGCCTAAATGAGCACAGTCAACATTCTTGAAGCCAAGACGCACCTGTCACGCCTGGTGGAAGACATCGCCAGCGGCGCGCAGGCGGATATCATCATCGCGCGTAATGGCAAACCGGCCGCAAGGCTGGTGCCCATCGAACGGCGTCCAGTCAAGCTGGGGGTTTTGAAAGGCAAGTACAAAATACCGCTCGATATTGACGTCGACAACGCCGAGATTGCCGCTGAGTTTGGTGTTTGATGCGCATCTTGTTGGATACCCACTTAGTGCTGTGGACAGTCACTGCTGATCCAAATTTGGGCGAAACAACGCAACAGCTGCTGTTGGATTCGGACAACCAGATTTTCGTCAGCGCGGCCAGCGTATGGGAAGTGGCGATCAAACACCGCAAGCATCCGCTGGTCATGCCGATGGGTCCGGATGTGCTGATTGATGCCTGCGTCGCGAGTGGGTTCAATTGGCTGGATGTCAGCGTCCACCATGCGCGCGCCACGGCCCAACTGCCCCCGTTGCACCTTGATCCCTTCGACCGCCTGCTGGTGGCGCAAGCCATGCAGGAGCCGATGCGACTACTGACCCGGGATCGCCGCCTCGCGGCGTACTCCGAACTGGTGCAAACGGTTTGATGGCATGAACTTCTTCGCCGAACTCCGTCGCCACAACGTCATCCGCATGGCCGGTTGGTATGTGGTGGCTGCGTGGCCGATCCTTCAGGATCAGGGCTCAGGTCTATCTTTGGAGCATCCAGTCGGCAGCGGGCGTAGCAGCGGCGGCATGGCTCGACCGATCCGCATTGCGTTCGAAGCTGCGATGTAGCACGTGACTTCGCGTGGGGATCAGCCTAAGGCGAACTACGAGGACGATGGGGATCGCGCTCGGTTCGTGGCGCTGTTGGGGCAGCCGGCCAGATGCAGCAGCGGCGCGCGGCGGCAGATAGGGAAAAGCGTCCATGGTCGGGGCCGGCCAAAAGACGCACAGTAGATCGGCGCGTTCTGCCCAGGTCGGTCGGCGCTACTGGTAGCCGCGCGCCTGCAGCGCGAACAAATGCGCGTAGTGGCCGGACTGCGCCAGCAGTTGCGGGTGGTCGCCGTGTTCGATGATGCGGCCGTCCTGAATGACGATGATCTGGTCGGCCATGCGCACGGTCGAAAAGCGATGCGAGATCAGGATCACGATGCGGTTCTGACTGAGCGCGCGAAAGTGCTCGAAGACATTGGCCTCGGCCTCGGCATCCATCGCCGCGGTCGGTTCGTCGAGCACCAGGATGTCGGCCGCGGAACGCATGAAGGCGCGGGCCAGGGCGATCTTCTGCCACTGACCGCCGGACAATTCGCGGCCGTCCTTGAACCACTTGCCGAGCTGGGTATCGAAGCCGGCCGGCAGGGCGTCGATGAATTCGCCGGCCTCGCCCTTGTCGGCGGCGTCGCGCCAGCGCGACCGATCTTCGAAGTGCTCGACGTCGCCGGCGCCGATGTTCTCGCCGACGCGCATCTGATAGCGAGCGAAATCCTGAAAGATCACCCCGATGCGTCGGCGCAGCGCGCTCTCGTCCCAGTCATCGAGCGGCAGACCATCGAGCAGGATGCGGCCGCGGTCGGGCCGATACAGGCGGGTCAGCAGCTTGATCAGGGTGGTCTTGCCGGAACCGTTCTGGCCGACCAGGGCGAGCGATTGTCCGGGCCGGATGTGCAGGTTGATATCGGTGAGGGCCGGCGCCGAGGCACCCGGATAGGTGAATCCGACCTGTTCGAAACGGATGCCGTCGTGGCGATCGCTGCCCGCAACCGCGCTGCCGGTGGCCGCCTGCACCGGCGTTTCCAGGTACTCATACAGGGTAGACAGGTAGAGGTTGTCTTCGTACATGCCGCCAACCGCAGACAGGATCGCCGATACCGCCGACTGGCCCTGGCGAAACAACATGAAATACATGGTCATCTGGCCCAGGCTGATGCGCGCGACCACGGCGCTGAATGCGATCCACGCGTAGGCGCCATACAAGCTCAGGGTGGCGATCAGGCCGAGCGCCAGGCCCCAGCCGTCTCGGCGCAGGGCGAGACGACGGTCGGCGCCATACAGGGCGTGAAAGATGGCGCGGTAGCGATCGAGCAGCAGCGGGCCGAGCCCGAACAGCTTGACCTCCTTGGCGTGGTCTTCGCGCGCGATCACGGTTTCCAGATACATCTGCATGCGCGTCTCCGGCACGCGCCAGCGGAACAGGCGGAATGCGTCGCCAGAAAAGCGGGTCTCGGCCAGGAACGCCGGCAGGCCAGCCAGCAGCAACAGCACCATCGCCCAGGGTGAGAAGTGCATCAGTAGCACCGCAAAACTGGCCAGCCCGATCAGGTTCTGGGCCAGGCCGAAGCTGCGGTTGACCAGCGACAGCGGTCGGCTGGAGGCTTCGCGGCGGGCACGGGTGAGCTTGTCGTAAAACTCCGAATCCTCGAACTGGGCCAGGTCGAGGGTCAGCGCCTTTTCCAGGATCATCTCGTTGACGCGCTGGCCGAGCTGGGCGCGCAGCAGCGACTGGCAGAACGAGATGCCACGCTGGGCCGCGGCCATCAGACTGACCAGCAAGCCTTCAAGCGCGACCAACCACAACACCGGGCCCAACGAAGCGACGCCGGTCTGCCGCCAGCTCGCGGCGGCGGCCACTACCGCATCGACGATTTGTGCGCCGACCCAGGCAATACCGGCCGGCAGCAGACCGGCGATCAGGGTCAGCAAGCCGAGCGCAATGCTCAAGCCGCGGCTGGTCTGCCAGACCAGTTGCATTGCGCGACCGCTGAAGCGGAAGGCACCGGCAAATCCGCGCGCGATGTCGCTGTGCTCGCCGTTGTTGCCGGTGCCGGCGCTGGCGCGATGGTGCGGATTCATGGCAGACAGCGACGCCTTGGCTATGCAGAATCCTTGCACATGGGGGCGATTGCTGCGTTCGGAAGCCGCCGGGTGGAGGCACTTTGCCTATCCACCCGGCGTCCTGCGCCTGCTGGTTTTGTCTGCCGTCTGCAGCGCCCGGCCTTAGCGCCCGAAGAACTTGGTGAAGCGCAGGCCGAATTCGCTGGCGTCGTTGCTCAGGATCTGCAGCACGTAGTCGCCGGTATTCAACCGGGCGTTGTCGTAGCGCTTGTCAAAGATGTTGGTGCCGTAGACCGCAACGTTCCAGTTGGTGTCTGCGGGGGTGTAGGTGATGTTGAAATTGGTCAGGCTGCGGCTCTTGATGCGGGTGAAGCGACCCGGGTCGGCGGTCGGTTCGCCGAACATGCCATCGCGGTAGGAATAATCCACCCGGAAGCCGACATCGCCATTGTTGCGCAGGCGCAGCGTGTACTCCGGGCTGAGCGAGGCGGTCCACTTCGGTGTCAAGGGCGCCACCGCGACCGGGTCGTCGACATCGGCATCGATGTAGCCGAGGGTGGCGTGCACGGCCAGATCATCGTTCAGCCACAGGCTGCTCTCCCATTCGATGCCCATCGATTCCTGATCGACGATGATGTTGCGGGTATCGAAGCCGGCGCCGGTGGTGGTGCTGACCTGGTAGGGCAGGTCGGAGTAGTCGGTGAGAAACAGCGCCAGGCTCATGCTCAGGTTGCGCGTCGGTTCACCCTTCAGGCCGACTTCGTAGTTGACCGCGGTGACGTTGTCATTGGCGGCGAAGCAGTTCGGTGTGGCGACGTTGCCGGGCTGGGTAAAATCGAGGAAACCGAACAGACAGAACGGCCGCGGCGGAAATTGGCCCGACTGGTAACCGTTCTGGATGGTCGCATAAGCGGTCATGCGCTCGGCGACATCATAGGTGGCGGCGGCTTCCCAACTGACTTCGCTCCAGTCGCGCTGGTTGTGCGCGTCGATCAGGCTGTCGTTGATGTTGAAGCCGGCTTTCTTGTCGTCTTCGGTATAGCGCAGGCCGCCGGACAGGCGCAGGCGGTCGTTGACGTGGAAGCCGACGTTGCCGTAGATCGCTTGGCTGTCGGTGTCCTGCTTGAGCAGGTCGTTGCCGGGAAAGAAGGTGAATACGGTGTTGTCCTGGCGGGCAAAGCCGTCCTCGGTGAAGTAATACAGACCGCCGACGAAATCCCAGCGTTCGAAGTTGCCGTTGAGCTGCAACTCGGCCGAGGTCTGGTCGGCCTCGCCGACCTCCGGGAAGGTGAGGAAATTTTCAAACAGGCTGTCGTCATCGAGGCCGGCCTCGTATTCCGAGTGACGGTCGCTCGCGATCAGTTTGACCGCGAGGTTTTCGTTGATCGCGTAGTCGGCGGTAACGGCGATGCCGCGGGCCGAGTTGGTGGTGGTTGCCTGGTCGGCCTGGCCGGTGTTGTTGTCGAATGGATTGGCGGCGACATCGGAATTGCGGAAGCCGGCCTGGAACACCGCGCCGTTTGGCACTTCGTCGATCAGGGTGGTGTAGGGGCGCAGCCCGCCTTCGCCGTCGTTGGCATCGACCGCGAGCAGCAGCGAGAAATCCTCGTTGGCCTGCCACTTCAGCGCCAGCCGCCCGGCAAAATCGCGGTTCTCGCCGACTTCGCGGTTGGTATCCAGATTGACGAAGCGACCGATTCCGCCGCGCTTGGTGTAGGCGCCGGTGAACGAGGCGGCCAGCGTGTCGGACAGCTTGCCGTTGGCGTAGAAGTCGCTGTTCAGCCGCCCGCGGGTGCCGACCGTGGCGCTGATCCGGCCTTCTTCCTTTTCGCCCGGCTGGGTGGTGATGATATTGATCGCACCGCCGATCGAGTTGCGACCGTACAGGGTGCCCTGCGGTCCGCGCAGTACTTCCACCCGGTTGATATTGGCCAGGCTCCAGTTCTGTCCGACCTGGCGGCCCAGATAGACACCATCGACGTAGACGCCGACGCCGGGGTCGGTGGTGATCAGATGATCCTGCAGGCCGATGCCGCGGATGAACGGATTGACCGAAGAAGTGTGGCCGGCGGAAAAGCCGGTGACATTCATGTTCGGCACAAACTTGCCGATATCGGTCAGGTCGGTGATGCCCTGACGCTCCATGGTCTCGGCTGCAAACGCGGTGATCGCGACCGGCACCTCGTAAATGCTTTCCTCGCGCTTGGTCGCGGTGACCATCACGGTGTCGAGCAACTTTGATTCTTCCTTGGTCGCATCGGGCGCAGTCGCCGGCGCCGGCGTCTCGGCGGCCGGTTCGGCCTGCACCGCCGTCGCCTGGGCCAGGACCAGGCCAATCGCCACCATCAAGCATTTCGATCCGCGCATCACCGTTCTCCCCTTCAGTGTCTGAATTGAACCCTTGGCTTTCCCAGGTCGAGCCGTGGCGGGCGAGTGCCAGCAGCGCAAATCGCATGGCCCTGCCCACTGCGCAGCGCGCAGGCCATCGCTTCCGTTGCATTGTTCGCCCAAGCCCGCCGACCGCACACGCTACCCGGTATGGGCAGCAGCCAGCGGATCGTTGCATGCGCGCAATCGTTTGGCAATGCGGTGGCAGCCGGGATCGGTGCGGCCGCAGGGGTCGGCCAAGGGCGCCAAAATCAGCGCGCCGGCACTTCGCCAACCGCACGCTGCAGCAGGGCCAGTTGCAATTCCACCCGTTTCACTTCGCGCAGCACGCGGTTGGTCTCCAGGTGGCTGCCCAGGAACAGCTTGCCGATCGTGGTGAACTGGACCAGGATCAGCGCGGCAACGCCCCACTTCACCGCCGTCAGTGCATCCAGGCTCGCGGCCATTTGCCAGAGCGCGTACAGGGCGGCAAGGAAAGACACGCCGCCAACGACATTGACCAGCCACAGAACCCAGGACCAGGGTCCGCGGAACAGGCCGAATGCCTGGGCCACGTAGCCGGGTTCGGCGTGTTGCGCGAGCAGTTCGCGGTCCTCGGCGGACAGGGCCTGGACGATACGATCATCAAAGCTGTTCATTGCTTTCTCCTTCCAGTTGTACGCGAAGTTTTCTTCGCGCATGCATCAGCCGGGTCTTGACCGTTCCCGGCGAAACGTCGAGTGCGATGGCGATTTCCGCCACGCTCAGGTCTTCCAGGTAAAACAGGGCCAGCGCCGAACGCTGGGGCGCGGGCAGACTGCGCATGGCGGCCAGCACATTGCTGATTTCGGCGGCGGATTCGCCGTCGAACTCCGCTCCGGGTGCCGGGGCGATCGCCAATGCCTCGTTGCCGTCGTGGTCGTGACGGGTGCCAAGCAGGGCGCGTTGACAACGGCGGGTCACGATCCGGTACGCCCAGGCCGGAAAGGCGACCACATCGTCCAGGCGCCACAGCCCGCGGATAATCTGCATCCAGGATTCCTGCACCATGTCGCGGGCGCGTTCGGCGTCGCCGAGCACGCGCCAAGAGTGGCGCAACAGGCGCGGTTGCCAGCGCTGCACCAGCCGCGACAGGGCAGCACCATCTCCCGCCCGCGCCGCGGTCACCAGGTATTCGTCGAGGATACGTTCGCTGTTCCGCTGCACCGTGCGCCGCCGTGAATGGTCTGTGGTCGGTAGCCTAGGTGCCGGCAAGCCGGCTTTCGGTTCAATCGCTGCCGCTCATGGGTTGCCAGCCGGAGCACGGCCGCGCCGCACACCCCCATCGACCGCTTGGTCGGAGCGTAGCGCGCCGATCTCACCAGGCGCGTTGGTACTGCACCGGCCCGGGGATGCTGGCACCCAACGCGGCGGCGGCGCGACGAGGGAAATAGGGATCGCGCAGGGCTTCGCGTCCGATCAGGACCAGATCGGCATCGCCGTCGACCAGGATCGCTTCGGCCTGTTCGGGGGTGGTGATCAGGCCGACCGCGCCAGTGGCGATGCCGGCCTCGCGGCGAATGCGCGCGGCGAACGGCACCTGGTAACCCGGTGCAAGCGGAATGCGGGCCTGGGGCACGCTGCCCCCGCTGGAACAATCGATCAGATCGACGCCGTCCTGGCGCAACCAACGCGCGAGCTGGATACATTCCTCGATATCCCAACCGCCTTCGACCCAGTCGGTGACCGACAGCCGCACCAGCAGCGGCGAGGATTCCGGCCACTGCCGACGCACCGCCGTTACCACTTCACGCAACAGACGCGCACGCCCGGCCAGCGATCCGCCGTATTCGTCGCTGCGCTGATTGGACAGTGGCGACAGGAAGGAATGCAGCAGATAGCCGTGCGCGGCGTGCACTTCGACCAGTTCGAACCCGGCGGCGAGCGCACGCGTGGTCGCGGCCGAGAAATCGACGATCACCTTGGCGATGCCAGCACGGTCCAGCGCCGCGGGCGTCGCATGCTCGGCGTCGAATGGCAGTGCGCT
>JBGSKT010000385.1:0-3710 GCA_041741075.1 Lysobacterales bacterium | reverse complement strand
GCCACCGCCCTGGTCGGCCTGGTGCCGCCGGCCAGCATCCGGGTCGGCTTCGCCGATGCGGCGGGTAGCGTGCCTTGTTGCACCGGCAGTTGCAGTGCCGCAGTCGCGATGTCGCTGGAGCACTATGTCGCACGGGGTTTGAACGACGAATGGATCGCGAGTTGGAATCAGGCCAGCCTTCGCGCCGGGTCGATCGCCTATCGCAGCTTTGGTGCATTCCATGCAGTGCATCCGAACAACGCCAACTTCGACCTGTGTTCCAGCGCCTGTTGCCAGGTCAATGATCCGGACCTGTCCGGCAACACCAGCACGGCAGTGATGGCCACCGCCGGCATCCTGCTGGAGCGGGGCGCGGCCGAACCGTTCCGCTCGGAATATTCGGCGCAGAACAACGCCTGGAATGATCCGGATGACGGGCTCGCCTGCAGCAATGACGACCTGTCCTGCGGCGATGGTTTTGTCGGCTCACCGGCGACCGGCTGGCCCTGCCTGGCCGACAGCGTGGCCCTGGGGCGCGGCTGCTTCGGGCATGGCCGCGGCATGAGCCAGTGGGGTACGCAGTTCTGGGGGCAGCCGGCCGAGTCCCGGTTGTGGCCATGGATCGTCGATCACTACTACAACGGCAATGGCGCCGACAGTGGGCTGCGCAGTGCGCACATGAGCACCCCGCTCAGCCTGTCCAGTTTGCAGGTGACGCCGCAAAGCGCCCTCCCCGATGCCAGCCTGAGCCTGCTGGCCCTTGCCGACAATGCAGCTGGCGGCGCCCACGATCAGGTATTGATCGGCGCGTCCCTGGTGCGCAGTGGTTCGCCCGACCTGTCCGATCCGGGCAATGACATCCGGGTCAGCCTGGCGCCGGGCAGTCAGGTGATCGGCCGCGAATTCCGGGTACCGGCGACGGCGATCCCGGGCGAGTACACGCTGCTGCTGGCACTGTGGCTGGATATCGATGGTGACCTGGCGATCTCCGGCAACGACCTCGCCATGGCCCTGGAAGCCCTGCCCGGGGCTGTGCAGATCGTCAATTTTTCGTTGCTGAAGGACGGCTTCGAAACAGCGGCACCGTAGTACCGCCAAGGGCCGCGTCAGCGCTGAAAGAATATTCCATAGTCGGTGGTCATAGCCACTGAGTCGCGTCTGTTGGGCATCGTCCGCTGCCGGTGTACCCCCTGCACCATGGCAGTGGGTGATGCCCACCAGACGCGATTCGTCGGCACCCACCTCAACAGGAGTTGCGCAGATGAAAGCGAACAGATTGGCCACAGCAGTCAAGGGACGTAGCTACCACTCATGGGGTTTGTTGACGCTGACGCTAGCCTTGGCCGGTGCCGCGGCGGCGGCGCCCGCCGAGGGCCCGAGCCGCGGTGAAAAATTCAAGCAGATCGATTCTGCCCTGCGTGTGGCCCAGCGCCACCCCAATGAACAGCATCGGCTGCTTGCACAGCGCGCCTATGCCCAGGGCGACCAAGGGCTGGCGGCGGAACAGTTCCGGCTGGCGGCCGGCTTTGCCGACAAATTCTCACAGCACCGCCTGAGCCTGATGCACTGGAATGGCAAAGGTGTCAGCCGGGATCGCGCCCTGGCCTATGTCTGGGCCGACCTGGCCGCCGAGCGCGGCACGCCCACTCTGCTCGGTAACCGCGAGAAAATGTGGAACGAGTTGAGCGCGACCGAACGCGAACGGGTCGGCGAGATCGGGCCGGGCTACTACGCGGAGTTCGGCGATGCCGTTGCCAAGCGAAGGCAGATCGTGGAAATGCGCCACTTCACCAACCAGCGCACCGGCAGCCATGTCGGCTGGAACGGCAACATTGCGGAAGTAGCGGTGCCGTTCAGCGCCCAGCTCGACCATATTGATACCTCCGTTCCCTTGGCTATGTACGCTGACGAGCGTGCCGATCCGGAACGCTACTGGCGCATCCAGGATGCCATCCTGGCCGGGGGCACGGTCGAGGCAGTGCAACCGGCCGAAACCGGCGGCGGCGCGTAGCAGCCCGCCAGGCAGCCGCGCCGCAAGGATCCCGAGCGCCTGCTGTAACTCCAGCCGCCCGCCCCCGGCAATTCAACCGGGGGCGGGGGAGATCCCCCGACCCGGGCTTCGCTATCAATATCGGCGGTTCACTGCTTGCGCGCCGCAGTAGCCCACTCGGATCGTGCGGCCGCTCCAGTGTTGTCAACAGTGTCTTTATGCCTATACTGGCCGCGCGATCCCCGTCTACTGGAGCATTCATGCGCAGACCGTTTTTCAATCGCAGGTCCCATTCCGCCGCGGCCTGTGCTGGACTGGCTGTGGCGCTGTGCTTGGCAGCGGGCAGCGTGTCGGCCCAGGACCCGGACGATGACTACACCCCGAGCGTTCGCCAGCAGCTCGACGAGATCGACCGCGCCCTGCAGATCAGCGACGGTCTGCCCAATGAAAAGGCCCGCTTGTATGGCCTGCGCGCCTACCTCAAGGGCAATTATGCGGCCGCGGCGCGCAGCTTCAGGAAGGCTTCGCGCTACGCCGACAAATACTCGCAACACCGGCTGAGCCTGCTGTACTGGGAAGGCCGTGGCGTCGCCCGCGACCTGGCCGTAGCCTATGTCTGGGCCGCGCTCGCGGCCGAGCGCAACACCCGCAACATGACCGACATCCGCAAGAGCATGTGGGCCGGCCTGGACCCGGCCGAGCGGCAGCGTGCCGCTTCCCTGAGTCCGGACTATTTCGCCCGCTACGGCGACGTCGAAGCCAAGCCCCGGCAGATCCGCGCGATGAAGCGCTTTGCCATGGTGCGTACTGGCAGTCGTGCCGGCTTCGACGACCAGCGCCTGAGTATGCTGACCACAGCCCTGGGCGCCGGCGGCCAGGCGGTCGATATCTCGCGCTCGGTGTCACCGAAGTCGTTCTACAACGAAGAACGCAGCGACCCACGTCGCTATTGGCGTATCCAGGATGCGCTGCTCGCTGGCGGTAGCGTTGAAGTCGGCGACCCGGTCGCGGGGCCGGACTCGCTCGCACCCGCGGCCAGCGGCAATGAGCAACCCGAACCCGCGGCGCCGCACTGAGGCGCGGGCAGCAGGGCGCTAAGCGGGACCAAAGGAGTGAAGTCGCCGGGCGCGTCCCGCGCATCGTTGATCCGGCGCCCGGCGAGGAAGTTGTGGTGGTGCGACGCCTGAGGGCCGATGCCGACCAGTGGTGGATCGAGCGATGCAAGGAGCCAGCATGAAGTTTTCGACTGCGCACGTCCGTGACATCCGCAATTGGCTCCGTTGGGGCGCCGTGCTGGTGGCCTGGTCCGGCATCGCCTCGGCGCTGACCGTCGATCCGCTGACTAGCCGCAGCCAGACCCTGGATCAGATCAGCGACGCGCTGCGCATCGCCGATGGCCACCCGAACGAAAAGCACCGCCTGTACGCCCTGCGTTCCTATCTGAAGCAGGATTTCACCGCCGCCGCCGAGCAGTTCGAACTGGCCGCCGGCTTTGCCGACAAGTACTCGCAGCACCGGCTCAGTCTGATGTACTGGGATGGTGAAGGTGTGCGCCGCGATCCGGCGCTGGCCTATGTCTGGAGCGATCTGGCGGCCGAGCGCGGCACCCCGAAACTGCTCGCCATTCGCGAGAAAATGTGGGCCGCGCTGGACGCAGCCGAACAGGCCCGGGTCGCCGATCTCGGGGCGGACTACTACGCCCGTTTCGGCGACGCCGTGGCCAAGCCGCGGCAGATCGCGC
>JBGSKT010000384.1:0-2388 GCA_041741075.1 Lysobacterales bacterium | reverse complement strand
GTCTCGCTGCGCGCAGGCACGCGCTTCCTGAGCCGGGTCGAAATCGGCGCCACCGCAACCAACCAGTTCCGCGAGCTGCCGCCGGAGCTGCGCTTTTTCGCTGGTGGCGACCAGAGCGTGCGCGGCTACGCCTACCAGAGTCTGGGCGAGCGCGATGCCTTCGGTGAACCGATCGGCGGGCGTTTTTTGAGCACGTTCTCGACCGAGCTCGAACAGACCTTCCGTCCCGGCTGGAGTGTGGCGGTGTTCTTCGATGGCGGCGATGTGTTCTCGCATGGGCGCCCGGAATTGCACTTCGGCACTGGGGTCGGCCTGCGCTGGGCCTCCCCGGTCGGACCGATCCGGGTCGACCTGGGCCACGGCCTGGGCGATGCAGACGGCAGCATCCAACTGCATATATCTGCCGGGCCCGACCTATGAAACTGCGCCGTCCCATACTGCTGGCGATCGCTCTGTCCGCGTTGGCCCTGGCCGGCACCGCGCTCTGGCTCGGCAGCAGTGCGTCCGGCCTGCGCTTCGTGCTGGCGCGCATCCAGGCGGCCGTGCCCGGACTCGGCTATAGCCACGCGCAGGGCCGGCTCGGCGGCGAGTTCGTGATCGAGGATCTGCGACTGCACAGGCCCGGTGTGCAGATCAGCGCCGACCGGGTCAGCGCCAGACTCGATCCGCTCAGCCTGCTCGGCGCCGCTTACGATTTTTCCGCGCTGCGCATCGACGGTCTGCGCGTGCAGTTGTTGCCCGCGACGCAGTCCGCGGCCGCGCCTTCGGTCATGGCACTGCCGAGGCTGCGGGTGGCGGCGCTAACCATCCATGACGCGGTGCTGATCGCCGCCGATGGCAGCGAACCGGCACGCGGCAATTTGTCCGGCGCCCTCGAACTGTACGGGCAGCGCATCCAACTCGGCCAGTTGCAGTTGCAGGCCGACCATTGGCAAGGCGCGGGTCGGGTGACGATCGATCTGTCCGATCCCTGGTGGCTGGATGAGGTGGTGTTTGACGCCGAGGCCGAATTGCGTCCCGGACTGCGCGTGAAGGGCCGACTGCAGCGCCTGCACAAGTCGGCCGACCGCAACTTTCGGGTCCGGCTGGAACAGCCGCTGCGCGTCATGATGGAGCTGAGCCCGGGGGCGAACCTGCAAAGCTTTGCTGCCACCCTCCAGATGCCAACCCAGGCGGCCGAAGCACTCGGTCTGCCGGCCTCCCAACCGGTTGCGGCTGCGCTCCGCGTGCGCGGTGATTCCGGCGCACTGGCCGTGTCCGGTGAGCTGCAACTGGCCGACCGTCGCTTCGCCATTGCCGACAGCCGCATCAGCTACCACTCCGGCCAAGTCCAAATCCATGCGCTGGCACTGGACCTGCCGAGCATGGGCCGGGTAACGATCAACGGCAGCCTGCCGCTCTCGGCGACCGAAGCGCTGACACTGCAAGTGCACAGCGACGAACTGCAGATCGCGGCCGGGAACACAGCACCGTGGCGGCTGGGCGGCGATCTCGCGCTCAGCGGCAGCTGGCAGCAACTGGCCCTCCAGCCCGATTTCGGCATTCGCCGTGGCGACTGGCCGGAACTGCGGGTGAGCGGCACCCTGGCGCTGGAGCCACAGGCCCTGCACTTGACACCCCTGCAACTGCGCAGCGCAAACGGCCGTCTGGACATCAACGGGCAGATCGGACGCGACGCGCAACCGGCCAGTGCGCTGGCGCTCGAACTCGTCGATTTCGATCCCGGCCTGTTGTTGCCGGACTGGCCGGGGCGACTGCACGGCAGCGCCCATTGGCTGGGGCGTCTGTCCACCAGCACGGCCGACGGTCAATTGCAGATCGACGCAATCGAAGGTCGCTTGCGCCAGCAACCGGTGCACATCGCCGGCAGCCTGCAATTTTCGGGGCTGCGCGTCGAACATGCCGACCTCGGTGCCAGCATCGGACCGAATTCCATCCAGCTGAGAGGCGACACCGCGGCCGGCAGCGCGCTGCATATCACGGTCAGCGCGCCAGACCTTGCGGCCTTGTGGCCGGGAAGCAGTGGTGCCCTGGCGCTCAGCCTGGACCGCGACCGCGACTGGCGCATCCAGGCCACCGGCACGGCGCTCCACTGGCAGGAAAGCGAGGTCGCCGGATTCTCCGTGCAGGGCCACGCACCGATCGCACTGGCGCAGGGCGAAGCCAGTCTGCATGGCCGCCTGACCGGCCTGCGCCAGGGCAAATTCGCGATCGATTCCGCCGACTTCGACCTCGACGGCCGCGTCGATCGGCACCGCATCAAGCTGGCATTGCGGCAGCCGGACAGCCGATTCAATCTGGCCGCGGAAGGCGGCTGGTCGGACGCCGGCTGGGGCGGCCTGCTGACTGCGGCCGAGCTGCAACTCGACCAGCGCGCCATGCTGCGCC
>JBGSKT010000383.1:0-4842 GCA_041741075.1 Lysobacterales bacterium | reverse complement strand
TTGATGTTCCCCGCCGCGTCGCGGCCGAGCAGATCCTGAAAGGAGCCGAAATAGACCACCGGCTTGTTGCGGTCGATCTGCGTCGGATCGCTGCCGGAAGATTTGGACAGGTATTGCCAGCCGTCAAAATCGACGTGCGATTCAAGGTCGGTCTGCCACGCATCCTCGACCGCCGGCTTGAAGGTCAGCACCAGCACGCGCTTGGTCCCGAGCTTCTTCGCCAACTGATAGGCGGTGAAGGTCTTGCCGAAGCGCATCTTCGCGTTCCACAGAAAGCGCGGCACCGCGTTCGGGTTCTCGGCCCAGATCGAGCGGTAGTAGTCGAAGGTCTTTTCCACCGCATCGGCTTGCTCGCGGCGCATCGGGAATCTTTCGTGGTGCGTACCGCTGAAGCGCTGACCGGTGCGCAGTTCGGCGAGCACGGTTCGCACATCCGCAACCCTGCAGCGCATCCACTCCAGCTCGCTGTTATCGAGCCCCTTCCGGACCAGCGCCGCGCGTACTTCATGATCGGTGAAGATACTGCCGTCGTCGCGCTCGGCCGATTCGTCCAGCGCGATAGTGAAGTTCTTGATGGCGGCAGTCTTGAGCTGCTCCGCAACGCGCTGCTTCACGTCGCGCGTGGTCTGGCCCACCTTGAGGAGACCCTTGTGCGCCTTGTCGTCAATCGAGTAGGCGTAGATGCGCGGCCGGGCTTGCGGTTTGGGGGCGAGGATTTCTTCGATGGTGGGTTTATTCATCGCCGTCGTCTGCGACAGGTTCATCGCACAGCTCGCCGTCGTGCGCGGCGACCTGCGCCTCGATGAAGGCGATCTCGTCCTTGGACAACCCGTACCGCTTGTAGAGCTTGGCGTCGGTCCACTCTTGGTCCATCGCAAGGTCGGGAATGAAGGCGTAAACATTTTTCGGTGCGTCTTGGGTGGACTTGCGAAGCGAAACTAGGAAGCGTGCGAAGCGAGTACGCAGGTAGCTCGCGTAGTTCGTCGCCTCGATGTCAGTGTCGAAGACGCCCGCAACGACATAGCTTTCGGTACAAGCGGTGCCGGGTTCAGCGATGATCGGCTTGCTGAGAAACTTAGTTTCGACTGCGGCGCTGGTGCCCTGGACACGAGTCATCTCCGGGTTGCGCCCGCGCAGGGTGAAGCCGACCTGCCCGCTCATGCGTGCGCGCCCAGAACGAAGCGTGCTTGTTCGATGCGCAGCATCTGATAGGGCGTCATGAACCGCACACCCAGGCCGACGCAGGCATTCGGTATCTTGATACGGCCCGGCGAGTTGGCATGAAGCTCATGGGTCACCACCACATGATTGTTGGCCAGTGCATGGGCAATCAGATAAAAGTCCGCAGCCTGCAGAAAGGTGTTGATGGCGGCCGGTGTGTATTGCTGCCCGGTAGTTCATGTGCTGACCTGGGTGAACTGCGGCGCCATTGTCGGCGGCGTGCGCCGAAAGAGCGCCAGGCCATGATCTTTGGCCCAAACCGACAACTCGTCCTGACCAGCCTCGATTTCATCGGCCACCTTGTCGATGCTGAGTACCGAGCCGGTATTGCCCTTGTGCACCAGCCAGTCCCAGAACGCCGGGCAGAAGTCCAGACCGTAATGCAGGTTCTTTGCGGACATGAACACGTTGGCGTCCAGCAGATAGCTCATGGCGTGACCCCCAGTTCGCGCGCCGCTTCGTAAAAAGTAGCCGTCTTGCGCACGCCCAGCATGCGAAAGGCATCCGGAAACGAGGTCAAGCCCTCCAGCGTGCTGGAGACGATGGCGCGGGCAAAGCGCTTGCTGGTGCGTGCACCCAGGCTGCGGTAGAAGTCGCCGCCACCGCTGCTGCGGTCCTTCAGCGTGCGCAGCCGTTCCTGTTCCTCGCGGTAGTGCTGCCACAGCGCGGCTTGGCTGATGTAGCCCGCGTCGAACAGGCGACGCAGGGCGACCAGGGTGCTGACCTTGAACTCGCGCGCCAGCCGCTGGATTTCTTCCGGTATCGGCACATTGCGCTGATGCGCTGCCCGCAGTTCTTCCATGGGCACCAGCAGTTCCGCCGCCACCTGGTTGCACCAGCGCTCGGTGTGCTGCTCGGGCACCTGGCCAGCCTGGGTGTCCGACACGCCGGTTGCGCCCAGCCACACGTGGGCCAACTCGTGCGCCAGCGTGAACATCTGCGCGGCCTTGCTGTCGGCGCCGTTCAAGAAGACCAGCGGCGCAAGGCCGTCCGCGAGCGCGAAGCCGCGAAACTCGTCCACATCCAGTTTGCGATGACTGTTGCTGCCGACCACGGAACTCACCATCACCATCACCCCGGCGTCTTCGGCGCTGGCGATCATCTGGCGCAGCGCGTCCGTCCAGGTGGGCAACTGGCGACGCGCTTCGGTGGACAGGCCCAGCGCATCGCGCAGGCGTTGCGCCACGGCATCGGGCGCTTGCTGCAAGCGGGCGCTACCGACGAACGGCACAGCGGGCAAGCCGTGCATCCGGGCGTGGTCGCGGTACCAGTCCTGCCGCTGCTGACACAGGTAGAGGGTGTCCAGCAGGTCGCTGCTGGGTTCGGCAAGCACCTCGTCGCGCAGGGTGCGGAAGTCCGGCACCGGCAGCGCCAGCGTGGGCGGCTGGGGCAGGAAGAAATAGCCAAAGGCCGTGTGCGCGAGGCGCGCGAAATCTTCCAGTTGTTTGAGCGTGGGTTGGGCGTCGCCGCTGAGCCACATTGGCCATTTGGGGAAGCGCATCGCCAGATCGGCATCTTCGATACGCGCGCGTTTCGCGGCCCAGCGCAGCACGGGCACGGAAGCGGCGACGGTGGTCATGCCCGCTCCTTGGGCGATTGTGCTGGTGCCTCTGGCACAAACCCGGCAGCCAGCTCGCTCACCGTCATCGGCGGCCAGGTTTTCGTTGGGGTGAATATCTCGTGCTTGCCGAGTTGGGCGAACAGCGACCCTTCCGCGCTGAAGGCCGACGAACCGGTAAGGACGTCCAAACGGAAATCGCGGCGCTGAAACCGGCCCTTGCCGAGGTAGCCCCATTCGGAAAATGTGATCGGCTGGCCGTCACGGGTGCGCATGGTCAACGCGTCGCCGTGCACAAGGTTTTGCGAAAGCACGTAGCCGGCAGCGCGATGAAGCTCGTCCGACGCCTCACCATTGAGATAGGCGGTGAGGATTCCCAGCATGTTCGCCCGGCATTCGGCGATGTTGTCCGCCAACAGTTCGATGCCATAGATGCACATCAGCGCAAGCAGCGCATAATGCCTTCGCTCGAACTCGGACTTGCCGTACTTGAGCTCGACCGCGGCGAGCTTGCGCTGCAGGATGCGCACCAGGAAATTGCCGCTGCCGCATGCTGGCTCCAGGAAGCGCGCGTCGATGCGCTCGGTTTCGCCCTTGACCAGGTCGAGCATCGCCTCGACCATCCATGATGGCGTGAATACCTCGCCATGATCGGCGACGCGTTGTTTGGACTTGACGAGCTTCATTGGCCGCGACATTTCGGGCGATGCTTCCTGGTGGCCGTTGCCGGCCAACGCCGTGTCGAGACGATGCGGCCGGCGGCGTTGGTTCGGAACCAAGCATATCCCCGGCGATCACTATAGCGCCACGCCCAACGGGCCTGGTCGCCCGGCGACGGGAAGTCTCCTTTATACTCATTCAAAGGGACGCGGCGGCAGCGTCACCCGGTTCGGGTTGGCAATGGACGTCTCACCGTGTCCATCAGCGCAGGTGTCCGACCGCCTGCTCCCGCCGCATGGAATGTATGTCTGAACCGCTACCCCCGGATGTTCGCGCTGCGCTCGATGCTTCGAACAAGATCGAGGCCATACGACTTTTGCGCGCTCACACCGGTCTGGGACTCCATGACGCCAAGGCGGCGGTGGCGTCCGGGTCTCTTCCCGCCAAGCCACTTCCGCGGCCCGCCCTGCCCGATCGACTGCCGGTAGAGGCTATCGCCGCCCTGCAAAGCGGCAGCAAGATCGAAGCGATAAAGATCGTACGCAGCGCGTTTGGCATCGACCTGAAAGACGCCAAGACCATCGTGGATGCGGCGGCACTTCGGGCGCTTTGGTTGAATGGCGGGCGGATGATGCTGGCGGCGTGTTCGCGTACCAGGGCAAGGAAGGTAGTCTCCGGGTCGAGGTGCTGGCCTGCGTGATGCTGCTGACCCGGCGGCTGGACTGGTATCGCCTTGGCGGTCAGGTTCCGGACGCTTCCTAACCGGTTTGATGAGAGTTCCGGTCGGTCCTTTTGCCACAGTCGCGCCGCTTCAAGCGTCGTGCGATGGGGCCATTTACTTCCAAGCGAGATTGAGCTTGCGATTGGCAGCGGCACAATCGCGCAGGTACAGGTTGATGAGGCTCTGATAGGGGATGCCTACTTCATCAGAAACTTGCTTGAAATAGGCGATCGAAGACTCATCGAGCCGAATGGTCACTGGCCGCTTCAGCTGAGCAGCATACGGGTTCTTTCTTGCCTTGGAGAAATCGTATTCTTTGCGCATGATTACACCGCTACACGTACTGCATCGATTCCGTTGCTGTGCCCTTTCGTGAATCCCATTCGAAGGGGAGTGTACGCACACAATTAAGTGTACGTACAACGTATTTCTTGGCCAAGAGGAGGAGCCGATCTTTTCACCCACTCCCAGCATCGGCCGAATCCGCCGCCGGGCCAACCGCACCCCCAGCCCGCGGAATCTCGCGCAGCAGGATCAGCGTCTCATCGAAACGGCGCTCCGGCAGGTCGAGCCACACGCCCGGGTCGTCGGCCTTGGCCCTGGCCAGGGCGAGCAGCCCGTTCAACGCATGGCAGACCGCATCGGTGCGCACCGTGCCCGCGCGGATGCTGCCGATGGCGCC
>JBGSKT010000382.1:0-7417 GCA_041741075.1 Lysobacterales bacterium | reverse complement strand
CGCAGGCGCCACCCGCCGGGATCGGCGAGCGCCTCGCCGACTGGCTGCACGAGGCCGGCCAGAGCCTGGATTGGCGGGCCCGGATTGAGACCTTGCTCAGCCAGCTCGGCGCGATCAGCGACCAGATCGTGACCTTGTCGGTGGTGTTCCTGATGCAGAGCGTGTTGCTGCCGCTGTTGTTTCTTAGCCTGGGCAGCCTGGCGCTGCGATGGACCTGGCGGATCGGGCTGCCGCCCGCATAAGTGCACACGTCGGCCCATGCTCCATTGCAGCCCGGCGCGTTCTGCGCCAGGCGCGGCCAGCCGATCGTCCCGCGCAAGATGAACGTTGGCTGCATGACAGCGGCCCAAAGCCGCGCCGCCTGGCGTGATCGCATACCCAACTACGTAACCCATTGTTAGCGGGCTGCACTCTCCGGAGCAAACCGGACTATGATCGGCGCGCATCACACATATACGGGGTATGGTATGCGCCGAATTCTGTTGGTCGTTCTGTTGGTCGCCGCGGGTATTGCATGGGCGGGTCCGGGGGTTTGGACCAGTGGCGGGCCCTATGGCGGCATCGTCAACAAGCTGGTATTCGATCCGGTCGCACCGACCACGATCTATGCCTCGGCCAATGGCAGCTTTTTCAAGACCATCAACCGCGGCGCCAGTTGGAACCGGGCCCAGGCGGGCATCGCCGGATTCGTGGGCGACCTGTTCGTGGTAGACAGTGACGCGCCAACGACTCTGTATCTGTTCGATTCGACCAACCGACTCTATCGCTCGCTGGATGGTGCCGCCAACTGGGCGCTGACCGGCTACACCGCACCGGCCAATTTTCAGGTGACCGGGCTCGCCGAGGTGCCGGGCAGCAGCGGCGAACTGCTGATCGCGCTGGCGGTGTTCACCGACGCCAACGGTGTCCCCTTGCCGATCGCCGGTAGCCGGCTACTGCGCTCGATTGATGGCGGCAATACCTTCGCGCCCCGGGATAGCGGTCTGCCCGCCAACCTCGATTTGGCCAGCGTCGCGGTTGATCCGACCAATCCCAACCGCGTCCTCGCCGGTGCGCGCGAAACCAGCCTGTCCCCGCCGGTGCCGATTGCGGTGGCCAGCGTTTACCGCAGCATCAACGCGGGCGCGAGCTGGACTCCGGTGTTCACCGACCCTGGTGCCACCAGTTACGTGCCTGACGTTTCCTCGATCAGCTTCGGTGCCGGCAGCACGGTCTACACCAACCTCAATTTTGGCCAGATTCTGCGCAGCGATGACGATGGTGCCAGTTTTCTGTTGCGCAGCGGTTTTACCGGCTTCCGCCAGATCGCTGCGCACCCGAGCGTAGCCATGGAGGTTTGGGTCGGCGACCAGCGTTCGATCGACGGCGGCGATAACTTCCTGACCGCAGCCGACGGACTGACTGCCAATCCGACCTACCTCGACAATCTGGGTGTGCCGGTGCCGGCCGAAGTGGTTGGGCTCGCCTTCGAACCCGGCTACCCCGCACCCGGCACCTCGCTCTGGGCGGCCACCGCCGGCGCCGGGGTGATGCGCCGGCCGGTCTCGGCGAGCAGCTGGAACGCCACCGGCATCAATGGCAACCTGGGCGCGACCAACATTCGCTCGCTGGCGATCAACCCCAACCCCAGCGCCATCGGCGGTGGCCGTGCGCAGAATCTGTTTGCCGGTTTCAGCGATGGTCAGGCCGGCTCCACCGCCGGGTTATTCCGCTCCGACGATGGCGCTACGTCCTGGTCGGTGGCCAACGATGGGCTGGAGGCCAGCGCCCTGCGCACCGTGATCATCGACCCGCTATCGGTCGGCACGACCGGGCTCGACATCGCCAACTCGATTGTCTATGCCGGCGGGCGTTCGGCTTTCTCCCGTCCCGGCGCGCGCAACGGCGGCCTGTATCGCAGCCGCAACAATGGCGTGACCTGGCAACGCATCGAGGGCAATCTGCCGACCCGACTGGTCGCCGGCTTGAACGTGGTCGATGTCGGCACGGTGCGCGGCATGGTGCTCGACCCGCGCTCCTGCACCCTGCCGGTCGTGCCCACCGGTCCGGTCTGTAGCAGCGGCAGCCTGCACCGACTGTATGCGACCTCGAGTGGGTCCCGGCATAGTCCGGCACGACCATTCCGGGTAATGGTAAGCGACAATGCCGACACCCTCGCGCTGAATGGTGCCGGTCGGCTGGCGCTGAACTGGGTGGCCCTGGATACGACCCTGCCAGCGACGATCAACGATGGCCTGCGCTCCCAGGAAGTTACCCCGGTCAATATCGTGATCGACCCGAACGATTCCAGTCGGTTGTTCATCGGCACCTTTACCAGTTACAACGACTTCGACCCGAATGACGCCACCCCGCTCGACGATCTGCCGAGCGGGGTGTTCCGCTCGGTCGACGCCGGCGCCACCTGGGCGCAGGCCAGCACCGGCCTGCCGCGTTTGTCCGGCTTCACCAACACCGCGTTTTCGGTGCTGTCGCTGGCGATCCATCCGACCGATGGCAACATCCTGTGGGCGTCGGTGGTCGACAACGACATCAACCCGAGCAGTGGCTCGGTCTACAAGACCACCGACGGCGGCAACAGCTGGTTTGAATCGGCGACCGGGATTGCATCGCGCATCGACATCCGCAAGCTGCTGGTCGATCCGATCGCGCCGAATATCCTGTACGCGGCCGGCGCCGGCACCACCGCCAATCCAGGCGCGGTTTATCGCAGCGACGATGGCGGCGCCAGCTGGCGCTCGATCAGCATCGGTCTGCCGGTCGGTTCGGCGACCGAGCTGGCGCTGGACTCGTTCAATCCCACCATTCTGCATGCGGGCACCAGTGCCGGGGTGTGGTCGCTGGAACAACTGCCGGACGCCGACGGCGACGGCATTCCGGATTCGGTCGAGGGCGGCATCAACGGCGGCGACGGCAACGCCGACGGCAATCCGGACGCGCTGCAGGGCGATGTCGGTTCCAGCGGCGTGTCCTTCGCCGCAGCGGGTGCCATCGAGGCGCCGGCCAGCGTATTCGAAGTCGGCAACTTCACCATCGACGTCGATGTCGCCGCGAGCAGCGGAGGCAACTGCAACCAGAACGTCGATGTGCAGGGCAAAGTCGCCGCCCGCAACGGCCGCGATTTCATCCATGGCAGCACCCGCTTCCGCAGCTATCCGCAGGAACTGATGCGCTTCGACGTACAAAACTGCAACGACGCCTTCATCGACGTGATCTACCACGCCAGCGTGCTCGATTTCAGCAGATACGGCTGGAGTTACCGATTCTACGGACCGAGTACACCGGGCGACGACGCCACGGTCGGCTGGTACGACTTCAGCTCACGCGCGGTGCGGGTCGGACCCAAGCGTTGGCGCCTGCACCTGACCGCCGGTGAACTCGGCAGCTATAGACCCGCGGCCAGCAACACCCTGCTGTTCGAGGGCGGCCCGGCCTGCTATGACGACCGTCTGCTGCAGGCCGGTTTCGAGGACAACCAGCAGCTGACGCCGCCGAGCTGCGCAAACTGAGTGAGCATGCGGTCCGGGCCGGAGCCGGACCGTTTTTCCCAAAAATGTCGGCTCCAGCGCTGCGCGCTTTGAGCCGACCTACCATAACCGACACACGTCGCGCGGCCGTCGGTTCTTGATCGGCGCACGGCTAGCGCGGCGGGGCCGGTTTAGCCCAGAGTTTGTACAACTCATCGAGGCGCCGGTTGGCCGCCTGCACGCGTGGGTCGTTGTCCGGGAACTGCGCATGTACCGACTTGTAGCTCGCCATCAGCAGGGGTTCGGCTTCAGCGTAGCGGCCGGTCCGGTATAGCGCCTCGCCATAGTTGCCGCGGATCGCGGCCAGGTGCCAGTGCTCCGGTACGATCGCCTTTTCAGCCCGCGGCAACAACTCGCGATAACCGGCGATGGCGCGTTCTGGATCACCACGTTTGATGATCAGCGAGTAGAGGTTGTTCTGCATCAACAGCGATTCCGGATGATCTGGGCCGTTGGCCTTGGCGTAAAGTTCGCTGGCCTGGTGCAACAGGACTTCGGCGCGGGGCAGGTCGTTCATCTCACGCGCCAGGATGCCGAGCACGTTTAGTGCGCGCAGGGTTTCCGGGTGGATCTCGCCCAGCACGCTGCGCCGCTTCTGGTAGACCGATTCCATCAGCGCATTGGCTTCCTTTAGCCGCCCGACCGCGCGCAGAGCCAGCGCCTGGTTGCCCTGCATCAGCAACACGTCCGAGTGGTCGGCGCCGAGCACTTCGGTTCGGATCGGAATCTGCTCGGCGAACGCCTTCAGCGCCTCCTGGTAATTGCCGCTGTCGGCCAGGGTCATGGCGACGTGGGCTCGATAGCGCAAGGTGTCCGGATGGCGCGGGCCGAGCACTGTTTCTGCGGTCTGCGCGGCTTCACGATAGCGCGCCTCGGCGAGCGGATAGTCGCCCTTGCGATAAGCCAGGTTGGCCGAGTTGGCAAGCAATTGCAGCACAATCGGGTGGGCCGAACCCAGTCGATTGCGCTCGGTATTGTAAGCATCGGTGATCAGCTGCTCGGCTTCGCTCCAGGCGCCGCGGCTGCCCAGAATATCGGCCAGCGCCGCCTTGGCACCGCTGACCGGCGAGCTGAATTCACCGCTGACCTTGATCTCCTGGTCCAGGTTGGCGCGGGCGAAGCGCTCGGCGCGTTCGGTGTCTCCGAGCTGGGCCGCCACTGTCGCCACTTCGCTGTGCAGTTCTTCGGCCGATCCGCTGGCCAGCCCGGGCACCGAATCGATGATCGGCAGCAGCCGGTCGAGCGTCTTCGCTGCCGTTTTCAGATCGCCCATCTGCGACTGCGTCAACGCCAGCTCCAGTTCGGCCTGGATACGTTGCGGCGCGTTTTCCGGATACAGCGGAGCGAGTGCGGTCACCGCCGATTGCAGTTGTGTTCTGGCCGATTCAAGCAGACCCAGTCGTCGCTGGGTCCGACCCAGCAGGGTGGCGATTTCGCCACGCAGGCCGGGGTTGTCGGCGAGGTCCCTCTCAAGATTTTCCCCGGCCTTGGCGAGCGCGTCGGCTACCCGAATGTCGCGGGCGCCGGCACTGTCGCCCTGCAGTTTCCATGGATCCGGCGCGGCAATCATGTTTTCCAGGAAGCTGCGTGTGGCCTGGGCGCGATCACGGTCGATCTTGGCCTGATCGCGGGCGGCTTCGGCCTGGTGTTGGGCGTTGACCGCCAGGGCGCGTTGCTTGCTGGCTTCGATCGCCATCCAGGTGGTGCCGATGATTCCGATGATCAGCGCGACCAACACCGCGCTCGCGGCGATCACCGCCAGACGATTGCGGGCGATGAATTTCTGCATGCGATAACGCCGGCTCGGTGGTCCGGCCAGCACCGGCTCGCCATTCAGATAGCGGCGCAGTTCGGCGGCGAATTCCGAGACCGAGGCGTAGCGCCGGTCGCGGTCGCGCTCCAGCGCGCGCAGGGTGATCCAGTCCAGGTCACCACGTAGTCGCTTGGCCTGCTGGGCGTGGTCGGCGGCCATCTGCCGCTTCCACTGGGTCGCGCCCTCGCGGCCCATTTCCACCACCTTGCGACTGGGCGGCTTGATCTCGGCTTCCCGCAGGGCGCGCGCCAGATCGTCGTGCATGGCGCGCGCGATCAGACTGCTGGCGATCGGCAGCGCGCCGGTCAGCAGTTTGTACAGCACCACGGCGAGCGAATAGACATCGGTGCGGGTATCGATCGCGCCGGGGTCGCCGCTGGCCTGCTCCGGACTCATGTAGTTGGGCGTGCCGATCGGCAGACCGGCAGTGGTTGCCCCGGTTTCGGCGCGGCCATAGGCATCGAGTCCCTTGGCGATGCCGAAGTCGATCACCTTGACCAGCAACTGGCCCTGGTAGTCCGCGACCAGCAGATTGCCGGGTTTGAGATCGCGGTGCATCACGCCTTTCTGGTGCGCGTGCTGGACGCCTTCGAGCACCTGCAGGAACAGTTCCAGCCGGTGCCGAAGATCCAGTCCGCGGCGATCGGAAAATTCGTCGATCGGCACGCCCGGCACATACTCCATGGCGAAGTACAAGCGCCCACCGCTGGTCGACCCCACGTCCAGTACCTGGGCGATGTTGGGGTGGTTCATCCGCGCCAGCATGTCGCGTTCGCTGCGGAACCTTTGCAGCAATTCGGCGCTGTCGAGCCCGGCCTTGATCACCTTGAGCGCCACTTGGCGATGCACCGGCACGCTCTGCTCGGCCAGGTAGACCGCGCCCATGCCACCGACGCCGAGCTCGGCCACGATCCGGTACGGGCCGAGTGAACGGCCGATCATCTTGATATGGGTGTCGTCGCCCGGATCGGTTCGATCTGCCGGATCCGGGGTCCACGCCGCGACCGGATCGGTGACCGCCCGGGTCGCTTGTTCGGCACTGCTGGCCGGTCCGCCGGCAGCGGACACGATCCGGGTCGGCGCGCTGGTATCCGGCCCAGCAGTCGGCGTCGGCGCCTGCGACCTGGGCGGGTCATCGTCGTGGTGATTCGAACTGCTCATCGCCATGCTCGGCCATTAGCCTTTGGATACTCTATCGTGTATGCGGAAGCCTGCGCTTGTGAAAAAATCGGACATTATCCGCTGACCGGCTGCCGCGCGCAGGTTGCCGGCCGCCCAGCGCAAAAATCAACGATGCGGCCTGCCATCAACGCCTTACTTGTATTCGCCGCTGCCGGAATACAGAATCGAAGCGGCCGGGGCGACCACCTGGTCC
Source organism: Lysobacterales bacterium (assembly GCA_041741075.1). GTDB lineage: Bacteria > Pseudomonadota > Gammaproteobacteria > Xanthomonadales > Ahniellaceae > 0-14-3-00-62-12. The sequence continues at coordinate 705 of JBGSKT010000382.1, read as the reverse complement.
AGTTCCCGGGGAAGCCTTCGATGTCTGCACTGTTTGAAGATGGCCTAATCGCGCTACGGCGCCTGTGGCGGAATCGTGGCTCGACCGTGGCGATGACGCTATTGCTGGCGATTGCGATGGCGGTCGGCGCCTCGGTTTTCACAATCGCCTACAGCCTGCTGTGGAAGCCTTTGCCCTACCCGCAGCAAGAGCGCCTGGTGCAGCTGCAGGCACGCTCGATCCGGATGGGCATCGAGCTTGGCTGGTCGGTTCCCTACCTGGATGCGGTGACGCTGGACAGCCGCCAACTGGACACGGTGGCGGCTTACCGCCGCAAGCAGGTCGCGACTTTCGGCCCGCGCGGAGAATTCGCCGGAGCGCGCCAGGCAGTGGCGGCCGAGCCCGCTGTGCTGCAGCTGATCGGCACCCGGCCACAGATCGGCCGACTGCTTCAGGCGAGCGATGCCCGGCCCGGCGCCGAGCCGGTGGTGCTGATCGGTTCGGGTCTGTGGCAGGCGCGTTTTGCGCGCTCGGCATCGGTGCTCGGACAGTCGCTGCGCATCGACCGGCAGGATTACCGCATCGTCGGCGTGCTGCCCGATGCTCAGGCGTTTCCGGCGCAAGGCATCGAACTCTGGTTGCCGATGGCCTTCACGCCGGCCGAGCGCGCCCTCGGCAACGCCGGCTCCTTCGGCAGTCTCCGCGCCATTGGCCGCCTGGCCGCGG
>JBGSKT010000381.1:0-4056 GCA_041741075.1 Lysobacterales bacterium | reverse complement strand
GGCAGTCACCCGCGTTCACGCCCACCCTGCGCGATGGCTTTCTGTACGCGCGCGGTGCGGCCGACATGAAGGGCAGTGCCGCGGCCATGGTGCTCGCGCTCGCCGACTTTGTCGCGGCCGACCCGGACCATCCAGGCGTGGTCGGCCTGCTGCTCACCAGTGACGAAGAAGGAGTCGCCGAAGATGGCATCCGCCGGGTGGTCGATCACTTCATTGCCACCGGCCGCCGCATCGATTACTGCCTGGTCGGCGAGCCCTCATCGGAAGCCGTGCTCGGTGATCGCATCCGCTGCGGTCGGCGGGGTTCCCTGCATGGTCATTTGATTGTGCGCGGCGTGCAGGGCCACGTCGCCTATCCGGAGCTGGCACTAAACCCGATCCACCACGCCCTGCCGGCCCTGGCTGAACTGGCTGCACGCCAGTGGGATCAGGGCAATGCGTTGTTTCCGCCGACCCGCCTGCAGATTTCCAATATCCACGCCGGCAGTGGCGCGAGCAATGTGATCCCGGCCGAACTCCGGGTCGATTTCAATTTCCGCTTCGGCAGCGCCTCGCGTGCAGAAGACCTGATGCAGGGCGTTGACGCAATCCTGGTCGCGGCCGATCTCGACTACCGCATCCGCTGGGTGCTGAGCGGCGCGCCTTTCCTCACCGCCTCCGGTCGATTGCTGAGCGCGGTAAAGGATAGCGTGCGCGCCCACTGTGGCATCGAAACCCGCGCCGATACCGGCGGCGGCACCTCGGACGGCCGCTTCGTCGCGCCGCTCGGTGCCGAAGTAGTCGAACTAGGGCCGGTCAACGCCAGCATCCACAAGATCGACGAACACGTCGCGGTCAGGGATCTGGCGCGCTTGCAGACGATCTATCTGGACGTGTTGCGGCGGGTGCTGCAGGCGCCGGCCTGATCCACGGCGGCACGGCGGCGGCTTCACACTTTGCGTAGTGGCCCCGGATAGCCGGCGAGCCGAGCATCGGCAGTGAGCAGGGTGATGCCCTCGACCATGGCCTGCGCCAACAACAGGCGATCAAACGGATCCCGATGCAGCGCCGGCAGCCCGGCGACGGCGATTGCGTGCGCGCTCCGGACCGGCAGCTCCTGCCAGCCGTTGTCCAGTAGCCCTCGATACAACAGACGCGGATCAATCACGAAATCGCCACCACCGAGCCCATGTTTGATGGTGATTTCCCACAGGCTGGCGGCACTGAACAGCAACTGGTTGTCCGGGTCCGCGAGCAAGCCCAGCGCCGCCGCCGATAGACGTTCCGGCAGTGCGACCGCCCACAGCAGCAAATGGGTATCGACCAGAAGTTTCATGCCTCAGCGTCGAACAGGCGCGCGATTTCCTCGGCATGCATGCGATCGAAATCCTCCGGCACTTGCACCCATCCGGCCGCGAAACCCAGGCGTTGAGGTGCCGGCAGCTCCGCCGTTCCGATCGCCGTCATCCGAACCAGCGGCTTGCCGGCCTTGGCGATGATGATGGCTTCGCCCGCGACCGCGCGCTCGATCAGGCGCGACAGGTGGGTTTTTGCCTCATGGATATTCACCGTATGGGTCATCGTCACAGAAGAACTTAGTTACGTTGGTCTAGTCTATTTCAGTCGGGTCCCTTGGGAAAGGTGGGCGCATCAGGTGGGCGCATCAAAACCCGGCAAGACCCGAAAGAAAGCGATCCGGCACCCTCGCCGAGTGGGCGGCGACCCGGCGCGCCGGCCGGTTCAATCGGTATCGGGCCTTGCCTCGCGGGTCATGGGCCCGGCCGGCCCGCCGGCTGTCACACTGTACGGCCGAATGGAGCCAAGCCGATGTCGATCGAAGCGGAAGATCAGCCCGAAGCGGACGCCGATGGCGCCGCGGCCCTGCCCGAATACCCGGTGCTGTTTCTGCGTCGTGGCGAGGATGACCGCCTGCGCCAGGGACATCTGTGGGTGTACAGCAACGAAGTGGACAGCGCGCGTTCGCCCCTGTCTGCATTCGAACCGGGCCAGATCGCCGCGATCAGCGATGCCGGCGGACGGGTGATCGGGCTCGGGTACGTCAATCCGCAGGCATTGATCTGTGCCCGCCTGCTGGAACGCGGCGCCCGTCATCCGATTGGACGTTCCCTGTTCGTGCACCGCCTGCAGGTCGCGCTGGCGCTGCGCGAGCGACTGTACCCGGAACCGTTCTATCGGCTGGTCTTCGGCGAGGCCGACGGCCTGCCCGGCCTGGTGCTGGATCGCTTCGACGACGTGATCGTCGGCCAGATCGGCACGCTCGGCATGGAACAACTCAAGGCCGAGGTGGTCGAGGCCGTGGTCAAGGTGCTAAAGCCGCGGGCGATGGTGTGGAAAAACCGCGGTTCGGTGCGCGCCCTGGAAGGGCTGCCCGAATACTTCGAGACCGCGGTCGGCGCGCTCGACGAGCGCACCCGCGTGGTCGAGGCCGGGGTCGATTTCCGCGTCGACATCGAACATGGGCAGAAGACCGGCTGGTTCTACGACCAGCGCGACAACCGCGTCTGGCTGAAGCGTCTGGTCCCAGGCCGGCGGGTGCTCGACATGTTCAGCTATGCCGGCGCCTGGGGCGTGGCGAGCGCGGTGCAGGGCGCGCGCGAGGTGCTCTGCATCGACAGCTCGGCGGCGGCATTGGCGGTGTTGACCGACGCCGCACAGCGCAATGGCGTCGCCGACCGTGTGCATACACAACAAGCCGATGCCTTCGAAGCACTCAAGGCCCTGCGCGAATCGCGCGAACGCTTCGACGTGGTGATCGTCGATCCACCGGCCTTCATCAAGAAGCGCCGCGACAATAACGAAGGCCGCATCGCCTACCAGCGCATCTTCACCGCGGCCATGCAACTGCTCGAACGCGACGGCATCCTGATCGCCTGTTCCTGCTCGCACCACCTGCCGCGCGCCGCCCTGCTCGAAATCATCAACCGCGGCGCCCGCCATCTGGATCGCAGCGTCCAGGTACTCACCCAACTGCAACAGGGCGCCGACCACCCCCTGCACCCAGCCATCCCGGAAACCGAATACCTCAAGGGCTTCATCTGCCGGGTATTGCCGGCCTGAGGGCAGGGTGGCGTACCAGCCTTCGAGCTACCATCCGACCACCCGCCAAATGCCGGAGACCGCCATGTCCGACACGCTGTTTGCCAAGATCATTCGCCGCGAGATTCCGGCCACGATCGTGTTCGAAGACGATCAGGTGTTGGGTTTCAAGGACATCGATCCGAAGGCGCCGCTGCATGTGCTGTTCGTGCCCAAGCGGGCGATCGCGACCGTCAATGATCTGGTCGATGGCGATGCCGAGTTGATTGGCCGTTTGGTGCTGGCGGCCAGGCGCTATGCCGCCGAACAGGGCTACGCCGAACGCGGCTATCGGCTGGTCATGAACTGCAACGAAGACGGCGGGCAGAGCGTGTTCCATATCCACCTGCATCTGCTCGCCGGACGGCGGATGGCGTGGCCGCCGGGCTGAGGACGGTGATGACGATGTGCTGATCAGCGGCGACTTTGACCTTCTGTATCTCCACCCCTACCAGGGTAAGCCCATCCTCAAGCTGGTGGGCTTCCTCACTGACTGGACAGCTAACCCATGAAACCGGTGGATCCCGAGGCGCTCCGGGATCGGAGCTGCGCCCGGCAATAGCCGACGGGTCGCACTGCTTGTTTTTCCCGGATTGACCAGCTGCGCTGTTGAGAGCCGCTGCGCTGCATCCGGGCTACTTGCTGCTTGTTTTTCCCGGATTGACCAGCTGCGCTGTTGAGAGCCGCTGCGCTGCATCCGGGCTACTTGTTACTTGCTGCTTGTTTTTCCCGGATTCCGCTGCGCTGCATCCGGGCTACTTGCTGTTTTTTTCCCGGATTGACCAGCTGCGCTGTTGAGAGCCGCTGCGCTGCATCCGGGCTACTTGCTACTTGCTACTTGCTTTTGACTACCCTGAACCGGCGCAGATTCTCGATCAATTCCTGTTCGGCCGGTGGCGAGAGGGTGCGGGCGTAGCGGCTGCGGGCGAAGGCTTGGGCCAGTTGGCGGATGCGGGCGGCGTCGCGCGGCAGGGCGAGTGC
>JBGSKT010000380.1:0-2241 GCA_041741075.1 Lysobacterales bacterium | reverse complement strand
CCGGCGATCGCCGTGTACGCGGCCGAACCAGACGGCGCCGCCGACGCGTTCCGCGCCATGGCGAGCGGCGTCCGTGAACCGAACCCAATCGCCGACACAATCTGCGACGGCCTGCGCACCGGCATCGGCGCGATCAATTTTGCGATCATGCAACGACAGCACGTGCGGGTGCTGACCGCCAGCGATGACCAGACCATCGCGGCCATGCGGCTCGGTTGGGAGCGGCTGCGGGTGTTGATCGAACCATCGGCAGCCGTTGCGCTGGCCGTGCTAAGCAAGTACCCGGAACACTTTGCCGGCCGCCGGGTCGGGGTGATTATTTCTGGTGGCAACCTTGATCTGGAGCGGCTGCCCTGGCAGGGTTGGACCGACTGAGTGGCGGCGGTTGCGGCCCACTGCGGGCGGTGGCAGTACCGACCGGGGTATGCTCTAATTCCGATAATCGTCCAATCCAGGGGAGAGGTCGCAATGAGCCAGCATCAGGTGCCCGCCGGCAACGGCATGCAGTGGATTTCGTCGGCATTCGAGATCGTGATGAAGAATCCGGGGGTGTTTATCGTCATGGCCCTGATCATCGCGGTGTTGGGCGCCATTCCGGTGATCAACCTGGCCATGGTGATTCTGGGTCCGGCCCTCTATGGCGGGCTGATGTACGCCGCGGCGCGCCATGACCGCGGCGAGACCGCCGAAATTGGCGACGTGTTCGCGGCGTTTCAGCAACCCGGCAAGATTGGGCCGATGATCCTGTTGTGTCTGCCCAGCATCGTCGCCTTGGTGGTCGTGGTCGTGCTCGGCTTCGTGCTGATCGGTGGCGCCGTGCTGACCATGATGGGGGGCCATAGTGGCGGACTGGGCGCGGCTGCGATCAGCGGCCTGCTGCTGTTCTTTCCGCTCGCGCTTGCGGTCGCACTGTTCGTCGGCGCGCTGCTGTTTTTCGCCATTCCCCGGGTGATGCTGGATGCGGTCGAACCATTCGCCGCGTTCAAGGAAAGCCTGTCAGCGGTGCTGGCCAATTTCGGCGCGGTGCTGCTGTTCGCGCTGGTGCTGATTGTCGGTTTCGTGGTGCTGGGCGCGGTGTTGATTTTCGTGCCAATTCTTGGGCCATTGGCGCTGATGTTGGCCAGCACCCTGATCGGCCCGCTGGGTTCCTATTCCGCCTACCGGGAAGTGTTTGGTGTTGGCTCGGCGGTGCTGTCTGTGCCGCCGTCAGCGCCGCCGCCGCCGCCAGTGGTGCAGTAGACCGGCGCGGACGGTGCCCGGACCGGCGTGCAGTACGGCGGACAGCTCCGCTTGCGATTTCGTTGGTGCTCGGGTTTACGGTTGCGGCGCGGTTTCGCGCCGGCAGTGCCCGGGCCGATCTACGACCGGGCGCTTCCGGGTTCGCGCTTCGGTAGCCAGCGTGCGGCTATGATGCCGACTTCGTAGAGCAACGACATCGGGATCGCCAGCATCAGCTGCGAGACCACGTCTGGCGGGGTCAGCACCGCGGCAATCACGAAAGCGCCGACGATCACATACGGCCGCGCCTCTCCGAGCTGTTTCGGGGTCACCCAACCGAGCAGGGCCAGGATCACCACTGCCACCGGCACTTCGAAGCAGACCCCGAAGGCGAAGAATACGACCAGTACGAAATCCAGGTATTTGCCGATGTCGGTCATCACCGCCACCCCGCTCGGCGCGACCTTGTGCAGGAAGGTGAACACCGTCGGCAAGACCAGAAAATAGGCGAATGCACAACCGGTGTAGAACAGTCCGATCGCGGAGAACAGCAACGGCGACGCGAGGCGGCGTTCATTGCGGTACAGCCCCGGCGCCACGAACGCCCACAACTGGTAGATGATTACCGGCATGGCCACGATCAGCGCCACGAAGAAGGCGAGCTTGATCGGAATCAGGAACGGCGACGCCACTTCGATCGCGATCATCTGGTCGCCGGCCGGCAGACGCGCGAGCAGTGGCGCCGCGACCAGTTGATAGAGCCGGTTGGCAAATGGCACCAGCAGCACGAACACGGCCATCACCGCGATCACCGCCTTGACCAGACGGCTGCGCAATTCGATCAGATGACTGATGAAGGGCTGCTCGTTGTCGGTCGCTTCTTCGACTACGCTCATGGCGCCCCGCCCTGCTCATCGGCAGAAGCCAACGGCTCCGGGCCAGCCATCGGGGCCGCCGCGCTCGCGGTCGGCACGACCGCGCTGCTTGTCTTGGCCGCTTGCCGCGGGTCAAGTTCGGCGATCG
>JBGSKT010000379.1:0-10817 GCA_041741075.1 Lysobacterales bacterium | reverse complement strand
GTCTGCCGCTTTAGGCTGCGGATCGCCCGCCGGGGGGCGGGCCGCGGGCGGGGCCGCCTGGGTCCCGGCCAGAGCGGTGGCGGTCGTTCCGGGCAGTGGGTTCGGGACGCTGTCGAGCAGGGCCAGCAATTTCTGCTCGCGCACGGCGAAGGCTTCGTTCAGCGACTCGGCCGCGGTCACCGGCAGCAGACTGTGCGCGGTCATCGCACGGGCGATGAAGCCGGGGGTTTGCAGCAGTGCGCGAAAGCTGGCGATCGCGGGCTCGGTTTCGGCACCCGGGCGATGCACCAGATAGATCGGCGTGACCAGCAGGTATTCGAGGTTCTGCAGCGTGGCCGGGCTGGCACTCACGCCTTCCAGCTGCAGGCGCTTGACCCGCGGGTTGGCCGCGGCACTGGACAGCGCGCTGACCGCGAGCCCGTTCGGATCGATCGCGATGCTGGCCTCCAACTGTTCGGTGTTGAGATACCAGCGCTCGGCCGCGATCGCGGCCTGGCCGCGGCCGAACAGGGCACGGCGCAGGCCGTATTCGATGCCATCGAGCGGGCCGGCGACCACGTTCAGGTGGATCGGCTGGGCGCGTCCGCCGATCTGCTCCCAGGATTTGATCTTGCCGGCATAGATGTCGCGCAGATCCCGCAGCGACACGCCGACGACCGGGTTGCCCGGGTGCACGATCGCGACGATGCCATCCCAGGCCAGCGGCTCGAACACCAGGCCGGCTTCCTTGGGATTCAGTGCATGCTGACCGCGGCTGCTCAGGGCGGCATCAGCGCTGCCCGCCGCCACCGCTTCGATCGCGCTGATCGTGCTCAGCTCCTGCAATTGCAGGGTGATCTTCGCGCCCTGTTGCAACAGCACCGCGCTGTCGCGGCCGAGCGCCCGCAGGCTGACCGAATCGGCGCGCAACGGCAGCGTCGACTGCGCCCAGGTCGGACCGACGGCGGCGGCGATCAGCAGCGCAGTGAACCGGGAAAGAAGACGCAGCATGGGCGGGCCGACAGCCAGAAACCGGGCCTGCAACAGTAGCACGCGGTGGGACGCGGCGCGGGAGCCGGAAGTCGAGGATTGTGGGAGCGAGGATTGTGGGAGCGACGGAACGTCGCGACTTTCGCCTGCATCGGTTCGTGAGCTGCCTTCGCTCCCACCACGGCCATCGCACGGCCTACAGCAGCTCCAGATAGAACGCGCGTCCGGCGCGGACCACGGTCAGGATCAGACGATTGGGCCGCTGCCCGAGGACGGTCTCCAGGGTGGCCAGATCACGCAGGTTGTATTGGTTCACGGCGACGATCACGTCGTCCTTGCTGAGGCCGTTCCGGGCGGCGCGGCTGTCTTCGCGCAGATCTTCAACGCGGGCGCCGGCCAGGCCCTTGCGGCGCAGTTTGCTGGCCAGATCGCTGACCGTGGCACCATCCAGGCGCGGGTCGATCTCGCCGCCGGCGCGGCTCCTGAGGATTTCCGGGCTGAGCACGGCATTCAGGGTGAGCGGTTTCTGTTCGCGCACCACGCCAAGAAACACCGGCTTGCCGATCGGCAGCAGGGCCTCGGTGTTGATCAGGTCGGCGGCGTTGTCGATACGGCGCTGGTTGATGGCGACCACGACATCGCCGACTTGCAGGCCGGCGCGCGCCGCCGCCGATTTGGCGGTGACCTTGGTGACCACCGCGCCGCGCGCCGCCTGCAGACCGAGCATCGGCGCCAGATCGGCGGTGACGTCTTGCAGTTCGACGCCGAGCGATCCACGTTTGACTTCACCGAATTTGAGCAACTGCGCGAGCACGTCCGCGGCCAGCGAAGAGGGAATTGCAAAACCAATGCCGACATTGCCACCCGAGGGTGAAAAAATCGCGGTGTTGATGCCGACCAGTTCGCCGCGCAGGTTGACCAGGGCGCCGCCAGAATTGCCCGGGTTGATCGAGGCATCGGTCTGGATGAAATTCTGCACCCCGAGCCCGTGCAGCCCGGACCGGCCGAGCGCCGAGACGATGCCGCTGGTCACGGTCTGGCCGAGACCGAACGGGTTGCCGATCGCGACCACGAAATCACCGACGCGCAGCCGGCTGGAATCGGCCAACGGCAGCGCACTCAGGTGCTCGGCCGGAATCTGGATCAGGGCGACATCGGAGTCCGGGTCGGTGCCGATCAGATGGGCTTTTAGTGTGCGTCCGTCGGCCAGGGTCACTTCGATATCGTCGGCACCGTCGATGACGTGATTGTTGGTCAGCACGTGGCCACGCCGGGCGTCGATGATCACCCCTGATCCCAGTGCCTGCTCGATGCGCTCGCGCGGCAGGCTCGGCACCCCGAAGAAGCGCTGGAAGAAGGGATCGTCGGCAAACGGGTCGCGCACCCGCACCCGCGTCTTCGAGCTGATGTTGACCACCGCCGGGCTGATCCGCTCGACCATTGGTGCCAGCGAGGGCAGGGCCGCGCCATCGACCGCCGGTGGCAATTGCGCCCGCAGCGGCCGGCCGGGCGTGAGCCCGAGGAGGGCAAGGATCAGCAGGGACAACAGCCAGCGCGGGGCGTGGATACAGGGGCTAGCGGTCCGGGCAATGGCCATGGCAATGGATTTCCTGAGCGGGCGTGGACGGGTTGGCCGGCACCGCTCGGACAGCGGACACGGGCCGTTTCGGAAGGCTTGGACCACGAATTATTGCCGATGTTTCCGCGCCCGCCACCGAGCCAGCGGCGGGGCGCTGCGACCAACTGTCGCACACCGTCACGGCGGTTGACGCCCCCCGGCTGCGGGCGTATCGTTGGCGCCCACTTCTCACAACATCTTGTGGCCGAGAGACCGAATGAACCCAAGCTATTGGGTTAGCGATCGCTCGTCCCCGGTGGCCTAAGGCCACCGGGGACCCGTTGGAGCGGGTGGTTTTCAGGTTTGAGGGTGGTGGTCGGGGCCGTGGCGCCGATGCCGGTTTCGCTGTGACGCGGTGCTACCGACGATCTTTTCAGAGTCTGGGAAAATAAAAAACACAAGGCAGGTCCGGCGTCAGTGCAACCGCCGCTCTGGAACCGCCGCACAGCCGCTATCGATGGGAGGAGAGTTTGATGAGCACAGTTCGCCTGGAAGCGGTGGCCCGTGATGCCGTGGAGATTCCCCTACAAGCCGCATCGGTGGATATCTGGGACAAGAAGTATCGACTCAAGACCAAAACCGGTGGGGCCGTCGATGCCACCATCGACGACACTTACCAGCGCGTCGCCCGGGCCCTGTCCGAGGTCGAATCCGGCGCCGAGAAACAACAACACTGGTTCGAGCGATTTCTGTGGGCGCTGCGCCGCGGCGCCATTCCGGCCGGACGGGTCACCTCCAATGCCGGCGCGCTCGAGCATAAACCGGCCACCTCGACGATCAATTGCACGGTATCCGGCAACATCGTCGATTCGATGGACGACATTCTGCACAAGGTGCACGAGGCCGGGCTGACCCTCAAGGCCGGGTGCGGCATCGGTTACGAATTTTCCACTCTGCGCCCGCGCGGCGCCTATGTGTCCGGGGCCGGCTCGTATACCTCCGGCCCGCTGTCGTTCATGGATATCTACGACAAGATGTGCTTCACGGTTTCGTCGGCCGGCGGGCGCCGCGGCGCGCAGATGGGCACCTTCGATATCGCCCACCCCGACGTGCGCGAGTTCATCCGCGCCAAGCGCGAGGACGGCCGCCTGCGCCAGTTCAACCTCAGCCTGCTGATCACCGATCAGTTCATGCAGGCGGTGCACCAGGACGCCGACTGGCCGCTGCTGTTTCCGGTCAATAGCAAGGAACGGGGCGATCTCGACCTCGACGACCCGGGCCAGGTGATCTGGCGCGAGTGGCCGGTCAGCAAGAACTACGTGGTGCGCGAAGACGGACTGGTCGCCTGCAAGATCTACGGCCACATCCGCGCCCGCCATCTGTGGGACATGATCATGGTCTCCACTTTCGATTTTGCCGAGCCCGGCTTCATCCTGATCGACCGGGTCAACGAGATGAACAACAACTGGTGGTGCGAAAATATCCGCGCGACCAATCCGTGCGGTGAGCAACCCTTGCCGCCCTATGGTTCCTGCCTGCTCGGCTCGGTCAATCTGACCAAATTCGTGCGCGAGCCGTTCACCGCCAAGGCGCGCTTCGACTGGGACGAATACCGCGAGGTGGTGCGGGTGTTCACGCGCATGCTCGACAACGTGGTCGAGATCAACGGCCTGCCGCTGCCACAGCAGCGCGAGGAGATCCTGCGCAAGCGCCGGCACGGCATGGGCTTTCTCGGCTTGGGCACGACCGTAACCATGCTCAGGCAACGCTACGGCAGCGCCGAGTCCTGCCAGTTCACCGAAGCCGTTGCGCGCGAAATGGCCCTGGCCGGCTGGGAAGTGGCGGCCACGCTGGCCGAGGAAAAAGGCGCCGCGCCGATCTTGGACGAAGACTTCACCATCAGCGCCGAAATGCTGCGCCAGCGCCCGGAACTGGCCGCCGACGGTTTCCAGTTGGGCGACCGGGTCAAGGGCCGGGTCCTGCACGCCCGCTACTCGCGTTACATGCAACGGGTGGCCGAGGTGGCGCCGGAGCTGGTCGACCGGCTGGCCGAACACGGTGCGCGCTTCACCCACCACAGCTCGATCGCGCCGACCGGCACCATTTCGCTGTCGCTGGCCAACAACGCCAGCAACGGCATCGAGCCCAGCTTCGCCCACCATTACAGCCGCAATGTGATCCGCGAAGGCCGCAAGACCAAGGAAAAGGTCGAGGTCTACAGCTTCGAGCTGCTCGCCTACCGTGTCCTGGTCAATGCCCGCGCCATGCCGTACAGCGACAAGGCCGAAGAGAAACTGCCGGACTATTTCATCACCGCCGAAGAGGTATCGCCCAGGCAGCACGTCGATATCCAGGCGGCCGCGCAGCGCTGGGTGGACTCGTCGATTTCCAAGACTGCCAACGTCCCCACCGACTATCCCTACGAAGACTTCAAGGACATCTACACCTATGCGCACGCGCAGGGGCTAAAAGGGTGTACCACTTTCCGCTTCAACCCAGCCGCCTTCCAGGGGGTCCTGGTCAAGGACTCCGACCTGGAGAGTACGGTGTACCGGTTCGAGCTGGAGGACGGCCAGGTGGTCACCGCGCGTGGCAACGAAGTGATCGAATACGACGGCGAGATGCACAGCGCCGCCAACCTGTTTGACGCATTGAAAGAGGGCTACTACGGCAAGTTCTGAGCGGGTCTGCAGGCCGGCGCCAGCAGTTCGGCACCGGTCGGCGCAGCGGGCGGCCGCTAAGGCTGATTAGCGGCCATTGCACTTCAGCGCGGATCGCGTGAAGATCATCACCTGCCTGGACGTGGCAGCGACGACGCCAGGCGCCAGGGCGCAAAGGAAGACGCCTGTCGGCAGTGGGTTTGGTCACCCATTGCGCACCGAACCGCGGCGATCGAAGGTCGCAGCGGTGACCACTGCGGGAAGGGAGCTCGCCCTGGTTTCGATCCAATCCATCACACTGAAGCAGCTGGAGAGTCGTCCCATGAGCACTGAGAGCAATTCCGTTCTAAGCAATGTCGGCAATACCCTGGAAGGCCTGACCGAGAAAGCGGTCGACGTGGGTCACGCGGTGGCCGACAAGGCCAGCGACGCCTTCACCGACGCCAAAAAGGCGGTGGCCAAGCAGGTCAGCGCGGCCGGCAAGAAAATGAGCGCGGCCAGAAAATCGGTGACCCGGAAAGTGGTAGCGGCCGAGAAATCCGTGGCCAAAAAGGTCAAGTCGGCCAAGAAGTCGGTCGCCAAGAAGGTCGGCGCCGCCAAAAAGGCCGTGGCCAAGAAGGTCGGTGCGGTCAAGAAGGCGGTGAAGAAAGCCGCTCCGAAAAAAGTCGCCGCCCGGAAAGCAGTGAAGAAAGTCGCTCCGAAAAAAGTCGCCGCCCGGAAAGCGGTGAAGAAAGCCGCTCCGAAAAAAGTCGCCGCCCGGAAAGCAGTGAAGAAAGCCGCTCCGAAAAAAGTCGCCGCCCGGAAAGCAGTGAAGAAAGCCGCTCCGAAAAAAGTCGCCGCCCGGAAGGCGGTCGGAAAGGCGCCGGCGAAAAAGGCCGCCGCGCGCAAGCCTGCGGCCAAAAAATCGGCCAGGAAGTAAACTTCCGGCCGGGCGGTGCCGACAGCGCACCGCCCGGCAAGCAGTCACCGGATTCCGGGCGCCACTCTCGGCGCCCTCTTTGCCGGTCATTCACCCGTCCCAAGGTTGCCCCGCCGGCACAGATGGGTGATTGTTTTCCCCATCAACGTTGGCGCAGGCTGCAACGGCGACCGCATCGGTCAGCGCCAGCAGCTGAACTGACAGACCTGTCCCACGACCGCAATCGCCTCGCTCCGGAATCCTTCCATGGCCATCAAGATCGAAAAGAAAATCAAGCGTTTCAGCGTACAGAAGCCGGACGACTCGACCGCGCCGCCAAAGGTTCCGGCGCCGGCCACGAGCGCGCCGGAACCCGCCGCCAGGTCGGAGAAATCGGAGAAAGTGGTGCGCATGTCGGAGCAGGTCGAACGCCCCGACGTGCTGATCGGCAGCACCTACAAGATCAAATCACCGCTGTTCGAGCATGCTCTGTATGTCACCCTGAACGACATCGTGCTGAACCCCGGCACCGCGCATGAATTGCGCCGCCCGTTCGAGATCTTCATCAACTCGAAGAACATGGACCACTTCCAGTGGATCGTGGCGCTGACCCGGATCATGAGCGCGGTGTTCCGCAAGGGCGGCGACGTGACTTTCCTGGTCGAGGAAATGCGCGCCGTGTTCGATCCGCGCGGCGGCTACTTCAAGGCCGGCGGCGTGTACATGCCCTCGATCGTGGCCGAGATCGGCGCGGTGGTCGAGGCGCACATGAAGATGATCGGCCTGATCCACGACCCGGAAATGAGCGACGAGGCGCGCAAGCTGATCGCCGAAAAGCGCGCCGCCTTTGATACCCGGGCCAAACAGACCGCCGACAGCGCCAACAACTCCGCCACCGCTCCGGCCGAGCCCGGTTTCCCGGCCAGCGCCAGTTTGTGCGGCAAGTGCAGCACCAAAGCGGTGATCCTGATGGATGGCTGCGCCACCTGTCTGAGCTGCGGCTACTCGAAGTGCGGTTGAGGTAATCCGGCGAGAGGACGCGGCGCCATGTTCAAAGTAGCGAAACAGTTCGACCTCGAGCAACGCGCGGTCGTCTACCAAGGCGACTGCCTACAGCTGTTGCGGCAGATTCCGGACCAGTCGATCCAATTGGTGGTGACCTCGCCACCGTACAACGTGGGCAAGTCCTACGAAAAAAGCGCAGCCTTCATCACTACCTGGAAGACCAGGCCGGCGTGATCGCGGAGTGCGTGCGGGTGTTGTCGCCGCAGGGCAGCCTGTGCTGGCAGGTCGGCAACCATGTGGACAAGGCCAAGGCCGGCAGCATCATCCCACTCGACATTGTCTTGTATCCGATTTTCGCCGAACACGGCCTGACGCTGCGCAACCGCATCGTCTGGCACTTCGAACACGGCCTGCATTGCAGCAAGCGCCTGTCCGGCCGTTACGAGACGATCAGTTGGTATACCAAGTCGGAGAACTATTTCTTTGATGTCGATGCGATTCGGGTGCCACAGAAATACCCGGGCAAAAAGCATTTCAAGGGCCCCAAGGCCGGACAGTACTCCTGCAACCCGCTCGGCAAGAACCCGGGCGACGTATGGATCATTCCGAACGTGAAGAGCAACCACGTCGAAAAGACCGGCCACCCCTGCCAGTTTCCGGTAGAGCTGGTCGAGCGACTGATCCTGTCGTTGACCCGGCCCGATGACTGGGTGCTGGATCCCTATGCAGGGGTAGGCACCAGCATGGCCGCGGCTGTGCGCAATCAACGCCGTGGTGCCGGTGCAGAATGGGTCGCCGAATACGCCGGACTTGCTACCGAGCGCATCGAAGCCGCCGCCGCCGGCCACTTGCGCGTACGCAACCGGCACACGCCGGTGTTCGACCCGGCCGGCGCCGGCGCCGCCCTCACCACTTCCCCCTGGACCCGCACCGGTACTGCGGGTGGGGAGACACGTAGCCTGCCGGCACGTGCCGACAGCGGCCACGGGCAACTGCGATTGCTGGAAGCAGCCGCTGCTTATGCGGCCCCCAAGTGAAGATTGCCGCGCACTATTCGCATCTCAACGGGCTGGAGTACCTGTTGGTCCATCGGGAGCCGCTGTGGCGCGAGCTGCAATCGGACATTGCCGGCATCGAAGCCCACGGCATGCGGACCAAGATCAGCAAGGAATCGAGGATGTCGGGGCAGAAGAAGTTCAGCCCGAAGGAGATCAATGCTGGCTTCAAGCTCGGCTTGGGCGCAACCGGATGGAAAGAAAGTCGCGTCCCGTATTGGGTGACCGGCGACCATGGCCTGATCCGCAAAACGCTGGCGATGCCGCCGGCAGAACAAAAGCGCGCGATCGAGGCGGCCGGCCAGACCGCGATCTACAGTTACAACCAAACCGATTTCGTCAAGCAGCGGGTAGCCGTCGAAGTGCAGCTCGGCAAGTACGCCTTCGTCGCTTATGACCTGTTCGTCAAACACCTGGCGTTTTACGTCGGCGATCACATCGATGTCGGTATCGAAATTCTGCCGATGAAATCGATGCAGCAGCACATGTCCACTGGCGTCAGCTACTACGAGGGCGAGCTGTACAACCTGATTCGCAATGGCCGCGGTGTGCCGAGTGTGCCGCTGGTGTTGGTCGGCATCGCGCCCTGAGTTCGCTGTGGGCCAGGGACCGCAAGACCATCGGCCCCAGCCCGGTCTGTGCGGGCACCTGTCATTCTTGGATACCCACCATGCGTAATTTCCTGCTGCTGCTGCTGTTGCTCGCAATAACGGCTGCGCCGGCCCTGGCCAGCCCCACCATTGGCGAATCGGCGCCGGGCTTCGTCGGCAAGGGCGTCGGCGATCGGTCCGTGCGCTTCGATCCCACCTCGCGCGAGCGGCCGGCACTGGTGCTGTTCTGGGCGACCTGGTGCCCGTACTGCAAGGCGCTGATGCCGCACCTGCAAACGGTGCTGGATACGGTGGGCAGTGACCGACTCGATGTCTACGCGGTGGCTATTTTCGAAGACGGTGAACTGGATCCGGCCGCCGAGCTCAAGGCGCGCGGGCAGACCTTTACCCTGGTGCTGGAGGGCGAGGGCATCGCCGCCGATTATGGGGTGATCGGAACGCCGGGGCTGTTCCTGGTCGGTCGCAACGGCAAGGTCCAGTGGTTCCGCGCCAACGGCGCTGATCCGGCCATCGTCGAGCGCGAGCTGTTGCAACGGCTGAAGCAAGCACCGCTCGATCCAGCGGCGCGTTAGCGTTGCGCCCGCGCGATCTGGGTTAAGCTGCCGCTTCGCTATCATGGCTGCATCCTTTATGCTGTGGCCCAGCGGAGGGTGGTGGATGACCGGCCCCGCCGTTAAAAACCGCTGCGCTTATCCTCCCTACTTTCGGCTTTTTTGTCTGACGGCTGTGCGCTGCTATGGGCCAACTCACTACGCATGTGCTGGATACCGCGCACGGACGTCCGGGCGCGGGCATCCGGATCGATCTGTTCCGGGTTGATGCCGGCGCTCGGTTAGCGCTCGGGCATTTCACCAGCAACCAAGACGGCCGCTGCGATCAGGCGCTGTTGTGCGGAGCAGATTTCGCGATCGGTTGCTACGAGCTGGATTTCCATGTCGGCGACTATTTTGCCGGGCTCGGTGTGGCCGGCGGCAGCCCGCGCTTTCTGGATATCGTGACCCTGCGCTTCGGCATCAGCGATGCGACGGCGCACTACCACGTGCCCCTGCTGGTCTCGCCCTACGCCTACAGCAGCTATCGTGGCAGTTGAGGGCGGATCATGATCGAGTATCTGTGGGATATGGCCAGCCTGTTGCTGCGCTGGCTGCACGTGGTCGCGGCGATCGCCTGGATCGGTGAGTCGTTCTATTTCGTCGCCCTCGACCAGGGCCTGAAGCCGGCGCAACCGGCGCTACCCAATCTGGCCGGCGAGTCCTGGTCGGTACACGGCGGCGGCTTCTATCACAAGCAGAAATACCTGCCGGCACCGCTGGCACTGCCGGCGGTGCTGCATTGGTCGAAATGGAAGTCCTACACCACCTGGTTGTCCGGCTTCGTGCTGTTTGCGGTGATCTATCTGCGCCAGCCCGCGATCCAGCTGATCGATCCCGAAGTCGCGGCCCTGTCGCCGACACTGGCGATCACCCTGGCGCTGGCCTTTCCGCTGTTGGGCTGGCTGATCTACGACCAGCTGTGCGACTGGATCGGCGTACGCGGGCCCGGGCAGCCGGCAAACGACCGCGCCCTGGGCGTGCTGGTGGCATTGCTGGTATTGATCACGATCTACGCCGCGACCCACCTGTTCGCCGGGCGTGCGGCCTTTGTGCTGGTCGGTGCGGTGCTGGCCACAATCATGTCGGCCAATGTGTTTTTTGTGATCATCCCCGGGCAAAAGCGCATGGTCGCGGCGCTGGCGTGCGGCGCAACACCGGATCCGCTGCCCGGCCTGCAGGGCAAGCAGCGCTCGGTGCACAACACCTATTTCACCCTGCCGGTGGTGTTTGCGATGCTTGCCAACCACTGGGGCAACGTGTTCGCGCATCCGTCGAACTGGCTGCTGTTGGCGCTGTTCATGGCGGGGGGAGCGCTGATCCGGCAGTTCTTCGTAGTCTGGCACAGCGGCGAACGCGCCTATGGCCTGCTCGCCATCGGCGTGGCCGTACTGTTGGCCGCTCTGGCCTGGCTGGCGCCAAGGCCGGCGCTGCTACCTGCGATCGACGCCAGCGCCGCGGCGGTGGCCAC
>JBGSKT010000378.1:0-1860 GCA_041741075.1 Lysobacterales bacterium | reverse complement strand
GCGTAGCGAACTGCGCCTTCAACGTGGAGAGAATCGCCGAAACATCGCGCTCGTGACCCAATAGCTCGGGCGCGGCATCAATGGCGCGCACCAACCTGGAAAGCGATTCCGCCTGAGGGGG
Organism: Lysobacterales bacterium; assembly: GCA_041741075.1. Lineage (GTDB taxonomy): Bacteria > Pseudomonadota > Gammaproteobacteria > Xanthomonadales > Ahniellaceae > 0-14-3-00-62-12. The sequence goes on along the minus strand of JBGSKT010000378.1, from coordinate 1,739 downwards.
GCGCAGGGACAGGCGGCCGGCGATGTGGTTCTGAACCCGGGCGCTCATTCATTTTTCCCTTTTTGTTCCCCGCCAAATTGTAAGTTGCGCTTACCAGTTGCCTCCTCGGACGCTTCATCGCCAATCGCCCCCAGTTCGCTTTCCAGCTCCTCCACCGTCGGCAAGCTGGTCACAAGCGGTTCCGGCAGCGCACGCACCAGTTGGTATTCGGCCACGCCTATGGGCTTGTCGATGCCGGACAGCGCGTATTCGGCCACCGTCCGGTTCTTGGTTCTGCACAACAACAGGCCGATCGTGGGCCTGTCGTCCGGGGCCTTGACCTGCTTGTCCACGGCGGTCAGGTAGAAATTCAGTTGCCCCGCATGTTCGGGTCTGAAGGCCGTGGCCTTCAGTTCCACGACCACGTAGCACTTGAGCCGCGTGTGATAGAAGAGCAGGTCGATGAAGAACTCGTCGCCTTCGACTTCCAAGCGGAACTGGCGTCCCACGAAGGCAAACCCGCTGCCCAGCTCCAGCAGGAAATGGGTGATGTGCCGCACCAGCGCATTTTCGATTGCACGCTCATGCGCTTCATCGCCCAGGCCCAGAAAGTCGAACAGATACGGGTCCTTCAAGGTTTCATGCGCCAGTTCCGAATGCGGCGCAGGCAAGCGTGCGTCAAAATTGGTGATGGCTTGACCTTGGCGCTCGTGCAGGCGGTTGCGTATCTGGAGTTCCAGCGTGGTACGTGACCAGCCCTCCTCGATGACTTTCGCCAAGTACCATTCCCGCTCGCTCTGGACCTTGAGCTTGTCAAGCAAGGTGCAAAGGTGGAACCACGGCAATTGTGCAGCAAGCCGCTGCACAATTTCGGCGTCCTGCCACGCTTCGGCGAAAGCCCGCATGTACTTGAGATTGCGCGCGGAAAAACCTTTCATTTCAGGGAAGGCCTCGCGCAAATCGCGCGCCAGCCGCTCGATGACCTTGCTGCCCCAACCCTGGGCAGATTGGCGCTGCAGAATGTCGCGACCTATCTGCCAGTAAAGCCGGATCAGCGCCGCATTGGCCGCAAGCGCCGCGCGCTGGCGCGCCGTCGCCACGCGTGCCTTGATGTCAGCCAGCCAGTCGGCGTAGTCCGCAGGAATCGCAGCGGGTTTCTTGCTCATGGCGCGCCCTCCTCATCGCCAAACATATCTGGCGTGCCGCTGGCAGCCTTGCGACCGCGCCCACCTGTGGGCGCGGACTGAGGTGAGGGTACCTTCTCTGCGCGCGTGGCCATCGGCAAATTCGCGACATTCAAACTGTAGTCGTCATGTCCCCACTCGCAGCGGGCCAACACCATCTTGGGTATCTTCTTCAGCGTCAGATTCGGCCAGCGCTCCGACGCCTTGGCGGCAGCCACACCATGGAAAGCCGCACAGCACACCAGCAGGCTCTGATCATTGCCCACCTCATCGGCCAGCGCCTGCAACTGCTCGGCGGACAGGTTCTGCGTGGTGACGAAGATGAAATCGTGCTCGCTGGAATGGCCGTGCTGCCACCAGCGCAGCTCGGACGGCGCGTAGACAAAACCCTCCAGTTTGGCCAATGCCTCGGCCAACTGCGCGGCGTTGTAGTCCGGATTGATGACCGGGTTGCCCCAGCGATCGTTCACGATGAGCGTGGGCGCCAGCCGGTAGTGGCGGAAGCCGCCGCCACCCCGCCAGCCCACGGCCTCGGTGATGCCGCCATGGTCCTCGCCGTCGATCACCTTCTTCAGG
>JBGSKT010000377.1:0-3765 GCA_041741075.1 Lysobacterales bacterium | reverse complement strand
GGCCAGGGCTTCGCTGACCACGCTCTGTCCGCTCGCGGTCAGCGCGGCCGCCGGCCGTGCCGCGCGCGGACTCGCGATCAGCATTTCCGGTTCGATGCGGACCACCGGCAACTTCTGTTCGATGAAGGCCTCGATATCGGGCAGGCCGATCGCGTATTCGTCGCAGGCGAAGCTGATCGCATCGCCCTCGGCGCCCAGCCGCGCGGTGCGGCCGATGCGGTGCACGTAATCCTCGGCGTCGAACGGCAAGTCGTAGTTGAATACGTGGCTGACTGCGGGAATGTGCAGCCCGCGCGCGGCCACGTCGGTCGCGACCAGCAGTTCCAGATCGCCCTGGACGAAGCCGGCCAGCAACGATTCGCGCTTCTTTTGCGGCACGTCGCCGGACAGCACGCCGACCCGGTGCCCGGCGCGCTCCAGCGCACGCGCCACGCGCTCGCAAACCACCTTGGTATTGACGAAGATGATGCCGCGGTTATTTTCCATGCGCGATAACAGGCCGAGCAACAGCGGCAGTTTTTCCTCGCTGGCCGGAAAATACACCGCCTGACGGACGCGGGCGGCGGTGATCGATTCGGTCTCGACCACCAGCTTCTCGGGCTCGTTCATGTGCTCGTAGGCGAGCTCCAGCACGCGGTGGCTGAGCGTGGCCGAGAACAGCATGTTCTGGCGCTGGCTCGGGCTCGGCATGCGCCGGATCAGGAAGCGGATGTCCTTGATGAAGCCGAGATCGAACATGCGATCGGCTTCGTCCATCACCAGTACATCGACCGAACGCAGCTCGACCGCGCGCTGGCGCACGAAGTCGATCAGCCGTCCGGGGGTGGCGATGATCACATCGACGCCGTCGCCGAGCAGCTGGCGCTGCTTGTCGTAATCGACGCCCCCGTAGATCAGGGCGCGACGGATGCCGGTGTAGCGGCCGATCTGCTCGGCATCCTTTTCGATCTGGATGGCGAGCTCGCGGGTCGGCGCCAGGATTACCGCTCGCGGATCGGTACTCTTGCGGTCGCCGATGGCCGGGCGGGTGAGCAGACGCTGGAACAGAGCGACCAGGAAAGCGGCGGTCTTGCCGGTGCCGGTCTGCGCCTGGCCGGCGACATCGCGGCCAGCCAGGGTCAGCGGCAGGGTCATCGCCTGGATCGGAGTACAGCGCAGGAATCCGGCCTCGTTCAGGCCCTGAAGGATGCTTGGGTGCAGCGCAAAGCTGTCGAAGCAGATATCGGTTAAGGTTTTGTCTGACACGTACTTTTGGCCTTGGATCGGGACGACCGCAAAACGGCCATCGGTGACGAAAACGGGTGGTCAGCCGCAGCGACCGCGCCGACTCGGCTCGGTCGGCCGCGGTCCGGCGGGCTACCCGTGGCCGCGGACGGCCATGCTTCCGCAGGTTTCGGCCTGCGCCGCAAGGCCGTGCTTGAACTATCCGGCGCCGGGGGTGAGAATCCGGTATCCGGTCGCCTGCGGCAGCGCCCGACGGCGGCAACCCGCTGCCGGATTCCCGACTGGCGCCGTGCAGTGTAGCCGAAGACCATGCCAAGCCCCCGTTTTTCAAGGAGAACTCTGTGAGCGATCAGGTCCACCACGTTGATGATGGCAGTTTTGACAGCGCCGTACTGCAGGCGAGCGAGCCGGTACTGGTCGATTTCTGGGCCGAGTGGTGCGGCCCGTGCAAGATGATCGGGCCACTGATCGACGCGGCTGCAGCCAGTTACCAGGGCCGGATCAAGGTGGTCAAGGTCAATGTCGATACCTCGCCCAAAACCTCGCGCGACTACAGCGTACGCGGTATTCCGACCCTGATGATCTTCAAGAACGGCAAGGTCGATGCCACCCACGTCGGCGCACTCAGCAAGTCGCAGTTGAGCCAGATGCTCGATAAACAACTGGGTTGATTAGAACGGTTTCAGGTTTTAGCGCTGGTCGGCTCGTCGGCGGCCGCCGCCGCGGCAATGAACTCGGGCAATTGCGGCCATAACTGCCAGGCGGCGGGATCGGCGGCGGCAGCGACGGCCAGCCACGCGGCGGCGGTTTCGGCCACCTGTTCGGGCGTGCCGCAGGTCAGGCCGGGCCCGATCAGCAGGCGACGGTTCCGCCCATCGCCGATCCGGGTCAGAAACGGCACCACCGGCACACCCAGTTCCCGCGCCAGGCGGATCATGCCGGTCTGCACCGCCAGTGCCTGACCGAACAATTGCATCGGCACGCTGCCGCGGGCCAGGCCGTGCGGCACATCGATCAGCGCCACGATGCTTTCGCCGTCTGCCAACGCGGCCGCAGCGCGGCCTTTGGCACCACCGGTGTAGATCACCGCCGCCCCGGTCAGACGTTCATGGCACCAGCGCCGGAAGCGCATGATCAGGCGGGTCGCCGGTCGCGATCTGAGCCAGACCGGAGCCACCCCTTGGGCGACGAAATGCGCACGATGGCCGTGCTTGCGCAGGTGCCCGAGCGCCCAGAAGCCGTTGCCGTAATGCAGCGAGACCGCGACGCAGGGCGCTGCCGGCCAGGTGCCATCGACCCGCCAATGGCGGAGCGGGCCAAAACCACGCAGGACACTGCGGAAAGCATCGAGTTGATCGAGCAGGGCGACGAATTGCGCGCGCTCGGCAAAGTCGCGGTCGGTGTCTGCGCCGAATACCGCCATGGCGGCGGCACGGCTGCGCTGGCCGTGACCCTGCAGGGCATTGATGCGCCGACTGCGCCGGCGAATCCATGCCACCGCCCACGGCCAGGGCAGCAGCGCCGCCAGCAGCGGCCGCAGTCCCTGGTCGATCAACACCCGCCATTCCGAGCGCAGCATCAGCGTTGATCCCATTCGCGGGCGATGGGCGGGGCAGTGATCGACATCGGCAACGACCAGACTTTCTGAACCAGCGCGCAGTCTAGCGGCAGGCGCGGGTCCTCCCGATCACCCGCAGTCGGTGCGGCCGCGGTCGATCGCTGACCGTGGCGATGCTGGGGTGACCGGCTTCGCCGTTAAAAGCCGCTGCGCTCACCGCCAGTCTACCTTCGCTGCGCTCACCGCCAGCCTGCGCTCAGCGCCAGCCTGCGCGCCGCTCAAGGTGTCGCGCTCGTGGCCCGATATACTGGCCGGCCCGGCGCCTGCGCCGAAATGATGATGCCCCGCCTTGTCGCCGCACACGCCGATCGAGATCGCCGAACGGGAGCCACTGCCGGCGTCGGCGCGGGTTTTGTTTGAGCGCCGCTACCGCACGGCGGCTCCGGACTTTCCGCATCACGTTATCGCAAGCGTCGCCGGTGGCGGCGACCGGCAACCGTTTTGCTATGTGCATTTCACCGAGTTTGGTGAAGTGCTGCTCGGTGGTGGCGCCTGTGTCGATGCTCGTCTGCTGCGGGTGCTAGCCCCCGAGGTGCGCGCGGCCCTGCGTGCAGCGGGCGGCCCCTATCGCGCTACCCTGGACTGGGCGCTACGGCATTTTGCCCCGCGTTACCCGGCGATTTTCGGCTACTGCGGCGACCCGCTGGCCGAACGCATTGATCTCGCCGCCGGTTTCCGCAAAACCGCCTTTCCGCATCTGCTGGTGCACTGGACGCGACCGCTCGCCGCGGCTGAGCAGTTACGGCTGATCGACATCGCGCATAGCTTCGGCCCGTTTTAGTGCATGCCATTACACGCAACTCCCCGCGGCTTCGGGATCGCGCATGAATTTGACGCCGGCGGCGAAGTCGGTGACGCGCTGGATGCCGATCCAGAGGGTTTTGACGCCGGGCTCGCCGTCGCCTTTGCGCGCCAGGAAGCCG
>JBGSKT010000376.1:0-9372 GCA_041741075.1 Lysobacterales bacterium | reverse complement strand
GGCCAGCAAGCCCGCCAGCAGCAGGGCGGCCGGCCTGCGTTATGCGCCCGAGGTGGCCGTCCTGCGCAAACAGGTGCTGGCCGCGCTCGATGAATTGAAAGCCAAGGACGTGGTCGAGATCGACATCCGCGGCAAGGCCTCGTTTGCCGATCTGCTGGTGATCGCCAGCGGCAACTCGACCCGGCACGTCAAGGGCCTGGCCGATGAGGTGGTGCGCTTCGTCAAGAAGGCCGGCATGTTGCCGCTCGGCATCGAAGGCGAGAAAGAAGCCGAATGGGTGCTGGTCGATCTTGGCGATATCGTCTGCCACATCATGTTGCCGCGCATCCGCGAGTTCTACGCGCTGGAGCGGCTTTGGACGGTCGGCCCCGAGGCCGAATACCAAGCCGCCAACGATTGATCGCGGCCGCCGTGCGATCGGCGGCGACGGCCCTTGATGCGCATCCGACTGCTCAGCATCAGCGAACGCCAGCCGGACTGGGTGAACCAGGGCTTCGCCGAATACGCCCGGCGACTGCCCAAACACCTGGCCCCGGAGCTGCTTGAGTTGCCGCTGGCCCGGCGCCGCGAAGACCTCGCCCGCGCCAGACAGGACGAAGGCGAGCGCTTGCGGGCCGCGGTCGGCAAGGGCGGCCGCCTGGTCGCACTGGATGAACGCGGCGCGTCCTGGAGCAGTGTTGACCTGTCGCGGCGGCTGGCCGACTGGCAGCAATCCGGTCAGGACATCGTGCTGCTGATCGGCGGTCCCGATGGGCTGTGCCCGACACTGCTGGCGGCCAGCGCCGAGCGCTGGTCGCTGTCGCCGCTGACCCTGCCACATGGCCTGGTGCGGGTGTTGGTCGCCGAACAGTTGTATCGCGCCCATGCGATCCTGTGCGGGCATCCCTATCATCGCGCTTGAGGTGGTGGGGAATGCGCAACGGGGAATCGCGAGCATGGGTTGTGCCGAGCGCAGCGGCTCTCAACGGCGGAGCCGGTCAGCGCAACCTGGTTAAATGCATGGGTTGTGCTGGTGACGATGCGCAGGCCAGCACCGCTGTCGAACACCGGTGCGCTCGGCACAAGCTATGTTTAGTTGGTCCCCGTTTGCTGCCAAAGGATCACCGCCCGTGAGCTCCGCATCTCCCCGTCTTTACCTGGCTTCGCAATCACCGCGCCGACGCGAGCTGCTGGCCCAGATCGGCGTCGAGCATCAAGTGTTGGCGCTGGAGGTTCCTGAACAGGCGGCGCCGGGCGAGGGTCCGCTGGACTATGTCGCCCGGGTCGCCCGCGACAAGGCGCTGGCCGGCTGGCAACAGGTGGCCGATCAACCGGGCGCGCGCGTGCTCGCCGCCGATACCGAAGTGGTTCTGGACGAACGCATCTTCGGCAAGCCGGCCGATGCCGCCGACGCTGCGGCAATGTTGCAGATCCTGTCCGGGCGCGAGCACCTGGTGCCCTCGGCGGTGGTCCTGATTGGACACGGTTTCGAAGAAACCCGGATGTCTTTGACCCGCGTCCTGTTCCGGCCACTCAGTGCCGGCGATATCGGTGATTACCTGGCCAGCGGCGAATGGCGCGGCAAGGCCGGCGCCTACGCCATCCAGGGTCGCGCCGGCGCCTTCATCGAGCGTATCGAAGGCAGCTACACCGGGGTGATGGGCCTGCCGCTGTTCGAGACCAGCGCACTGCTCACCGCAGTTCGTTGAGGCCTACCCGCGGTGGCCCGCGGCTGGGCGCGACGGCCGAGGGGACCAGCCGCTACAATGCCATGCTTTCCCGACCGGACCCCGCCGCCATGCGCATCCTTGCGGAAGCACTCACCTTTGACGATGTCTCGCTGGTGCCGGCCTGGTCCGGCGTATTGCCGCGGGATGTCTGCACGCGCACGCAACTGACCCGGGCGATCGCGCTGAATGTGCCAATCGTTTCGGCGGCGATGGACACGGTGACCGAGGCGCGTCTCGCGATCACCATGGCCCAGGCCGGCGGCATCGGCATCATCCACAAAAACATGACCATCGAACGCCACGCCGCCGAAGTGCGGCTGGTCAAGCAATTCGAAGCCGGGGTGATCCGCGAGCCAATCACGGTTGGGCCGAACACCAGCATCCGCGAAGTGCTGGCGCTGACCCGCAGCCGCAATATCTCCGGTGTTCCGGTCGTCGAAAACGGCCATGTGCTGGGCATCGTCACCAGCCGCGACCTGCGCTTCGTGACCGAGCTGGACGATCCGGTCAGCCGGATCATGACCGAGCAAAGCCGCCTGGTCACGGTGCAAGACGGCGCCAGCGACGACGAAGTGCTGCGACTGATGCACCAGCACCGGATCGAGAAGGTGCTGGTGGTCGACGAGCGCTTCCAGTTGCGCGGCCTGATCACGGTCAAGGACATCCAGAAGGCGCACGACAACCCGAATGCGGCCAAGGACGCGGCCGAAAGCCTGCGCGTGGGCGCGGCGGTCGGCGCCGGTGGCGATACCGAGCAGCGTGTGCTCGCCCTGGTCGAGGCCGGGGTCGATGTGATCGTGGTCGATACCGCGCACGGACACGCCCAGGGCGTGCTCGACCGGGTGCGCTGGGTCAAGCACAACTTTCCGCAGATTCAGGTGATCGGCGGCAACATCGTCACCGGCGATGCCGCGCGCGCCTTGGTCGATCATGGCGCCGACGCGGTCAAGGTCGGTGTCGGCCCGGGCTCGATCTGCACCACCCGCATCGTGGCCGGGGTCGGGGTACCGCAGATCTCCGCGATCGCCATGGTGGCCGAGGCCCTGCACGGCAGCGGCGTGCCGCTGATCGCCGACGGCGGTATCCGATATTCCGGCGATATCGCCAAGGCGATGGCCGCAGGCGCCAGCGCGGTGATGATCGGCGGCATGTTTGCCGGCACCGAAGAAGCCCCGGGCGAAGTCGAGCTGTACCAGGGCCGTTCCTACAAGAGCTATCGCGGCATGGGTTCGCTGGCGGCGATGCAGTCGGGTTCCAAGGACCGCTATTTCCAGGACACCAGCGAAGCCGACAAGCTGGTCCCCGAAGGCATCGAGGGCCGGGTGCCGTACCGTGGCCCGCTCAGCAATATCATCCACCAGCTGATCGGCGGGCTGCGGTCCAGCATGGGTTACTGCGGCTGCGCCACCATCGCCGACATGCAAAGCCAACCGCAGTTCGTGCGGGTGACCGGCGCCGGCGTGCGCGAATCCCACGTGCACGATGTCGCGATCACCAAGGAAGCCCCGAATTACCGGATGGAATAGCAACGCCTGGCACCCTGGGAGCGCCGAGCCTGGGAGCGCCGAGCCTGGGAGCGCCGAGCCTGGGAGCGCCGAGCACCAGCTCGGCATCTTGCTGTCGGTTTTAAGTTTTAAGTTTTAGGTTTTAGGGCTTCAGTTTTCGGTTTTCAGTTTTCGGTTTTCAGTTTTCGGTTTTCAGTTTTCGGTTTTCAGTTTTCAGTTTTGATCCTGACGAATCGCTTGCGCCCGGAACCCTCGCTACATCGCCCGTCTCCCGTCTCCCGTCTCCCGCCCAATGACCGATATCCACGCCGACCGCGTCCTGATCCTCGATTTTGGTGCGCAGTACACCCAGTTGATCGCGCGTCGCATCCGCGAGATCGGGGTGTATTGCGAAATCTGGGCCTGGGATCATGACCCGGCCGAAATTGCCACCTTCGCGCCGCGCGGCATCATTCTCTCCGGTGGCCCGGAATCGACCACCGCGCCCGGTTCGCCACGTGCCCCGCAGGTCGTTTTCGACTTGGACTTGCCGATCCTCGGCATCTGCTACGGCATGCAGACCCTGGCGGTGCAACTGGGCGGCGCGGTCGAATCCGGGCATGACCGTGAATTCGGTCATGCCCGGGTCGAGATCCAGAGCGCGTGCAGTTTGTTCGATGCGCTGCGCGCGCCGTCGCCGCCACAGCTGCTCGGCGAGGGCGAATCCTGGATGGGTAACCAGGGCCTTGCCTGCAGTCCGCCGGTCGTGACCAAGGCCACGCAGGACTTCAATGCCTGGATGTCGCACGGCGATCGGGTCACCGCCTTGCCAGCGGGCTTCCAGACCAGCGCCCGCACCGCCGACCTGCCAATCGCTGCCTTCGCCGACGAAGCGCGTCGCTACTACGGGGTGCAGTTCCATCCGGAAGTGACCCATACCGAGCACGGTACGGACCTGCTGCGCCAGTTCGTGGTGGCGATCTGCGGCTGCCAGACCCGGTGGACCGCGGCACAGATCGTCGCCGATGGCATCGAGCGGGTGCGGGCCGAGGTCGGCAACGACGGCGTCCTGCTCGGCCTTTCCGGTGGCGTCGATTCCTCGGTGGTGGCCGCGCTGCTGCACCGGGCGATCGGCGATCGGCTGACCTGCGTATTCGTTGACACCGGCCTGCTGCGCTGGCGCGAGGGCGACCAGGTGATGGCGACCATGGCCGAACATTTGGGCGTGCGGGTGATCCGGGTCGATGCCGCGCCGCGCTACTTCGCGGCCTTGCGCGGCATCGATGACCCGGAATCCAAGCGCAAGATCATTGGTCGCCTGTTCGTGGAGATATTCGAAGAAGAATCACGCAAACTCGAGGGCATCCGCTGGCTCGCCCAAGGCACCATCTACCCCGACGTGATCGAATCGGCCGGGGCCAAATCGGGCAAGGCGCAGGTGATCAAATCGCACCACAACGTCGGCGGCCTGCCGGAAAAAATGCAGCTGCGACTGGTCGAGCCCCTGCGCGAACTGTTCAAAGACGAAGTGCGCCGGATCGGGGTGGAACTCGGGCTGCCGCGCGAGATGGTCTATCGCCACCCGTTCCCCGGTCCCGGACTCGGCGTGCGCATCCTCGGCGAAGTCACCCAACCGGTCGCCGAACTGCTGGCCCGGGCCGACGCCATCTTCATCGAAGAACTGCGCAAGTGGAACCTGTACGACCGGGTCAGCCAGGCATTCGCGGTGTACCTGCCGGTACGTTCGGTCGGCGTGGTCGGCGACGCCCGCGCCTACGAACCGGTGATCGCCCTGCGCGCCGTCGAAACCATCGACTTCATGACCGCCGAAGCCGCCCAGCTACCGCACGAATTCCTCGCCCTGGTCGCCCGCCGCATCGTTAACGAACTGCGCGGCGTCTCGCGCGTGGTCTACGACATCTCCTCGAAACCACCGGCCACGATCGAGTGGGAGTGATTGGGTAGCGCCGCGATCGAGTACGTCCCTGCGTTCGCCTGCAATTGAATGACCCGGCAGTGGATTCTGCGACTCCGGGCGCTGTCGCGCCCTACGCATCGAACACGAAACCCATTTGCCGGCACCGAGGGAAGCCGGGGAGACGAAGCGTCAGGACAGGAACGGGCGCGGCGTTCGACGCTTGCTTGGATGACTGCACGATCTGCGGTTGCGGTCACGGCAAGCAAACGAGCGCTGTTGAAGTATGGCGATCCTGACGGAACGATCAGGCGGCGGAATCCCTGTATCTGCCGAGCGTCACGCTGGCCGCGTTGCGGTTTGGCATTCGGGCGCTGCCGGCAGGCAAGCGCGAGAACCGACGCGACCGCGCCCGGACCGAACCGCTGGACCTGTTCAAGGATCGGTTGCTGCCGTTCGACACGGATGCCGCCAGTCGCTACGCCGATCCGGCCGTGACGGCCAGGAACGACGGGCGCGGCTTCCCGACACCAGACGGCTACATCGCGGCCGTAGCCGCATCGCGGGGCTTCATCGTGGCATCGCGCGAGGCCTCTCCCTATGCAGCGGCCGGCGTGACCGTCATCAATCCTTGGAAAGAAGCATGAGGCTCGCCGAGAAAGCGCAGGGCAAGACATGAGCGACGCGCAAAACGATCGCAACCTGGTCAACGCTTGGGCCGTGAAGTTGCCTGGCATCCCGGGCTTGGGTCGGGTATTCTTACCAAACACGCATCGATTCCGCTGGAGTGCGAACCATGGCCGCTACAGCCACCTTGTCGAGCAAGTTTCAGATTTCCATCCCCAAGGCCGTGCGCGAAGAGCAGCACTGGGAAGCCGGGCAGGAGTTCGTTTTCATTCCCAAAGGCAAGGGTGTGCTGGTCGTGCCTGTGCCCGAGAGGGCGCAGTTGGTCGGCATCGCCAAGGGCGCCCGCACCGACGACTTTCGTGATCGCAAGGATCGCTACTGATGACGGCAACGCCGTGCGTGGTCGATACCTCGGCGTGGATCGAATGGCTTGCTGACACCGCGCTGGGCAAGCGTCTGGGAAAGCAGTTTCCGGACAAGCCGCAGTGCATCGTGCCGACCATCGTGCAGCTTGAACTGTCGAAGTGGCTGGTGCGTGAAGTCGGCGAGGAACAGGCCGAACAAGTGATCGCCTATACGCAGAAATGCGTCGTTGTTCCGCTGGACACCGTGATCGCGCTGCTCGCAGCGGATTTGCACCGCGAATACAAGCTGGCCACGGCCGATGCCATCGTTTGCGCGACGGCGCGGCGTCAGGGCGCGACCTTGCTCACCTGCGATGCGCATTTCGAGGGGCTGCCTGGCGTGGCGCTGTTCGCCAAGACCGATAGGAAAGATTGAATGAATAGGGGAAAAAGTATCCCTTCCGTCTCTGTCACCTACGCGCGCAATGGCAGCTCGACCAGGGCCAATGTGCTCGGGATGCGGCCCATGCAGGAGCGGGCCTACGAGAAGCGCGGCGAGCAGTATCCGCGGCATCGACGCGATGCGCGCCCAAGCCCAGCGCTGGATGATTTCGGCAAGTACCGCTCCGCATCCATGGATGGCGCGGGTCCGCGGGGCAATGCCCGGCGCTCGGTATGCCGCGCGCGGGGTCGGTGGGCTTGACTTTCAGGAATGAGTGGTTAGGATTCCTAATCATGAAGTTCGATCAAATCAGCGAGCCACTGGATCGCCGTCTGGCCGATGGCCTGACCCGCTTGGCCGCGGTCGCGCGCCAGCTCGATTGGCAGACGGCGGAAGCATGCGGTCTGTCGCCAACCCAAGCCGATATTTTGCGCTTCGTCGCCAGGCGCCCGGAAGGAAACCGGCTCACGGCCGCCGCCGCCCACGCCGGTGTGCGCAAGGCCACCGCCAGCGATGCGGTGGCCGCCCTGACCAGGAAAGCGCTGGTGCGCAGACACGCGGATGGCGCGGATGCTCGCGCGGTCGCGCTGAAGCCGACCAGCAAGGGTAATCGGGTGGCAACGACCTGGCCGTGCGGATTCGCGCCGATCATCGCCGACCTCTCCTCAGCGGAGCAGGAATTGCTGTTTGGTCTGGTGGTCAAGATGATCCGGCACTTGCAGCTTCGCCAATTGATCGCAGCGCAGCGCACGTGCGTGACCTGCCGGCATTTCCGCGAGAACGTCGCCCCCGCCAGCAGTGCACCGCATTTCTGCGCGCTGGTCGGCGCGGCGATGGCCGGGCGGCATCTGCGCACCGACTGTGCGGAGCACGAATCCGCCGCCTGACGGCGGTTTGACCACCCCGTTCAGCATGAACAGGGTTTCTTCCGAGCACTATAGTTAGGAGTACTTACATGAAAACATCCGCCATTTTCTATCACGCCGGTTGCCCGGTCTGCGTTGCGGCCGAGCAACAGCTCGCCAACGCCATCGATCCGGCACGCTTTAACGTCGAACTCGTCCACCTCGGCGAAGCCAGGTCGCGCATCGCCGAGGCCGAAGCGGTAGGCGTGAAGTCCGTACCCGCGCTGGTCATCGCCGGGCAGCCGTTTCACATCAACTTCGGCGCCGCCATCGCCGATCTCAAATGAGCAGGGGCCAGCCATGAAAGTAGCTATTTTCAGCGTGATTTTCGCGTCCGCGACGGCCATCGCGTTGGCGGCCGAGCCGGGCGTTCCCTATCCGGCCGGTTACCGCGACTGGCACCACGTCAAGAGCATGGTGATCGAGGAGGGACACTCCCTGTTCGCTGCGTTCGGTGGCATCCACCATATCTATGCCAACGACCTGGCCGTGCAAGGCTACCGAGGCAGCCATTTCCCGGACGGCTCGGTGCTCGTGTTCGATCTGCTGGAGGCCAGCCGCGAAGCCAATGCGGTCAACGAGGGCGCGCGCAAGGTGTTGGGTGTGATGCGCAAGGATTCGAAGAAATTCAAGGCGACCGGCGGCTGGGGCTTTGAAGCATTCGAAGCTGGTGATCCAGCCAAACCGGTGGTGGGCGACAACGCGGCGACCGCCTGTTTTGCCTGCCACCAGCCACAGCAGGCCCAGGACTATACCTTCAGCCGGCTGCGCGACTGAGAGTCGCCGCCGTGGACCAGCATGCCTTGGCGCCGCCGTGGCGCATGTCGGAATGGCTGAACACGCCGGCGCCCATCGATCTGGAGGCGCAACGTGGCCGGGTCGTGGTTGCTTGCGCCTTCCAGATGCTGTGCCCCGGCTGCGTGGCCCTGGCGATTCCGCAAATGCGGGCGGTGCACGAGTTGTTCGCCCCGCACGGCGTGGTCGTGGTTGGCCTGCACACGGTATTCGAACATCATCAGGCGATGTCGGTTACCGCGCTGCGGGCTTTTGTTCACGAATATGGCATCCGTTTCCCGGTCGGCGTCGATATGCCCGCGGATGGCCATGGGTCGGTTCCGCAAACAATGGCGGCGTACCGCATGCAAGGTACGCCAACCCTGTTGCTGATCGACCGCGCCGGACGGCTGCGGCACCAGAGTTTCGGCCACATTGCCGATCTGCGTCTCGGTGCGGAGGTCATGCGCCTGGTCTGCGAATCCTGACTCGGCCGAAGCTTGAAGGCGGGTGCGAGTCCTTGCGCGCACGAAGTAGGGTTGCTGCATGTCAGGGTCCAGGCGCCGATTGGCGCCGGGATTGCCGTTGCACCGGCGCGTATGGGTGTGCAGGCAGTTTACCTACTCACTTCCAGTATCCGACCGATCCCCCGGACTCAGAGCCGGTACAGGTCGATCCGCCACAGCGGTTCGTAGGGCGGCACGTTGCATTCGATGACGTCGGCGGGGGCGATCTGCAAGGTGGCGCCGACGATGTCGGCCTTGATCGGCAGGCGGGTGACGGCGCGATCGACCAGCACCGCGGCGTGGATCGATTCGGCGCGGCGGTCGCGCAGGTACTCGAGCACGCGAAACAGCGAATAGCCCTGGTACAGCACGTCATCGACCACCAGTAGTCGGCGTCCGACGAATTGCCGGGCGGCCTGTTCGGCGCTGGTTTCGAGCAGGGTGTCGGCGTGCAGCAGTTGCAGGTCGTCGCTGTAGCGCTTGACCTTCAAGTCGATGCGTTCGATTTGCCAGCCGGGGCGCAATTTTTGCAAGCGCGCGGTCAGCGCATCGGCCAGTGGTGCGCCACGGCGCAGCACGCCGATCACCGTGAGTGGCGTGTCGTCGAGCAGGGCGGCCGCCTGTCGGGCCATGCCGTCCAGTAGCGCATCGACGCCGGCCGCGTCG
>JBGSKT010000375.1:0-4093 GCA_041741075.1 Lysobacterales bacterium | reverse complement strand
CGTCGAAGCCGGTGGCCCGGGTGAGCAACGGCAGCACACCGGCATTCAGCAGGGAAGTCTTGCCGCAGCCGCTGGCGCCGAGCAACAACACCAACCGGCCGCCCTCCTGCCATTGCCGGCGCATCGCCGCCAGCAACAGTGCGGTGCTGCGGGCACGCCCGAAGAATACGCCACTGTACCCAGCATCGAATGCGCGCAGACCGACAAACGGACTGCCATCGCCCCAGGTGGCGTCCTCGCGACCCAGATGGGCGGCATAGTTTTCCGGCAACACGACCTCGGCCACCAGCCGATAACCACGCTTGCGGATGGTTTCGATGTAGCGCGGCGACTGTGGGTCATCACCGAGGCTGCGGCGCAGGATCGACATCGCTCTCTGCACCGGCGCATCGCTGTAGAAGGGACCGTGCCAGACGTTGACCAGGAGTTGCTCGGCGCTGATCACCTCGCCCTGGCGTTCGGCTAGATAGAGCAGCAATTCCATGACCCGCGGCTCAAGCGTGAGCTGCCGTTCACCCTGACGCAACAGCAGGCTGGCCGGGACCACCAGCCAATCACCGACCCGCAATGGCAGTTTTGGCGACGCGACGGTCGGGTTGGTGGCCACCGCCGTCAGCTCCCCGCGCCGCGCGGCTGCCGCAGCGTGCCGAATTTCACCAACAGTGCGCGCGCCGACGTTTGTGCCAGGCGGAAACAGTCTGGATCAATGCATTTCACCCACCACCCCCAATGGCGAAACGGGCCAAGGCAAACCCCACAAATTTGCCGGCAATGTCCGCGTGCGCGTTCGAGTATAGCCAAACCATAGCGGCGAATTCATGCCTGCCCGCCGGCGCCGTGCGATCGGCCGCTCAGGGCTGCCATCGGCACTGGAACGGATCAACCGCGGCGTCGATTCGCCGCCTGCCCGACTGCCGCAGCGGCAACCGGTGCCCAGGCCGAATACGTGCCCATCGCGGGCCGGCGTTGAACATCACCGCTGGTGACAAAGCTGCGTCTCTAGTGACCCGATGGTGATTTCGCCGGCCTACGCTGCCCTGGCTGGACGCATCACGGACAGGCCGGCTTCTGGAGTCAACACATCGCACCTCGATGTGTCCGGGCTCGATTTGCCCGGCCACCGTCATGAATTCCGGCCCACGCAAAATCACATCCACGCCAGAGGAGAGTCACCATGTATAAATCCATTTGTCTGTTGTCCGCAACCTTGGTCCTGCTGGCCGGCAGTCTCGGCTTCGCCAGCAATGCCAACGCCCAGGCCAATGCCTGCGTCAGCCTGCTGGTCGGCGCCGGCTACGCCGCCAAGATGCGGATCGTATCCGGTTCGTTCCACACCGACTGGTCCGGCTCGTTCCCGATCGGCCAGACCAAATGCCAGTCGCTGAGTGGCGTCGGCGATGGCCAGAAGTTCAGCGTCGAGATCCATGCCATCCTCGGCAATACCAAGACCTGTACGCCGTCGAATGTCACCCGTGTCGCGTCCAGCACCTCGAATGTGGTTTACCAGGCCTGGGGCACGACCCTCAGCGTGAAGTGCCAGGAACCCAGCTCCGAGGTCAATGCCGAACGCGACGCAGCGACTTTGAACCCAAACCCGGCCGGTAAGAAAGCGGCTGCGACCGCCGAGGCGGATGCCGCACGGGAAGCCCCGCAGGAATGAATCGGCCCTTGTGCTGATGCATGCGCAGACGATCGGCAGGATGCCGGTCGTCTTTTGTCATCCGCTGGAACCGGTTGATCCGGGCGAACAGCCCGCGCCGCAGGCAGACACGCTTGCTGCGCAGCTTGGCAAGCCGCAGCCAGATCGTCAGAATTCGGCGGCCGCCCGCTAGCACCCGATGCGGAACGGATGCTCCGCGCAAGTAAGGCGTCGAAAAACCATAAAAGTGCCGGATTGCGAAGGATATTGCCCCGTCTGCAAGGCGCGCAAAGCGGCGCAAAGGGACGCATAGTTCGACTATGCAACCCTTTGCGCAACGAAGCAGACCGGGCAAAAGTCTGGCAAGCGGGTACCTTTGTCGATTTACAACGCCTAAGTCGCGACCCCTAAGGTGGTCGTCAGCGGCGCAAGCATTGCGCTGCTGCCGGGTCGGCCCCGCTTGGCGGCGCGCAATCGGTATCGACCCGGACCGACAACATGTAGCCGACGTTGCGCTCGGTGCGGATCAGGTTTGCACCGAGCTTCTTGCGCAAGCGCCAGATCATCATGTCGATGCTGCGCTCGGTGGATTCCTCGTTCAGGCTTCCCAGACTGGACAGCAGTCGTGCGCGACTGAGTACGCGTCGAGGCGAGCCGACCAGGGCCAGCAGCAGCCGGTGTTCGGTCGCGGTCAGGCGAACCGCTCGGCCCTGCGGGTCGACCAGTTGCATGCAGTGCGGCACCAGGGTCCAGCCGGCAAAGACGTAGGCCGGCGGAGCGCGCAGGCCACCCCCCGGGTTCAGCCAGCGGCGCTCGAAACTGCGGATGCGGGCCAGCAATTCGCGCAGATCGAAGGGCTGCCTCAGGTAATCGTCGGCGCCCAGTTCCAGCGCCACGATCCGCTCGCTGGCGTCGTCCCCACGGTCGGTCAGGATCACCGGCAGGTCGCTGTTCAGACGGAGCGTGCGCAACAGATCGATAGCGGCTCGCCCATGCACATTCGGGCCAAGCAGTAGCAGGTCGACGCGCAGCCGCTCGATTTTGTTCCACAGGTCCCGGTGGGTGAAGGCCACAGTCACCCGGTAACCGTGATTCCCCAGATAGTCGTCGACCTGACGACGAAAGCCGCTGTCTTCGTCCATGTGCAGGACATGCCATTGTGTATTCATTGCGCCCCCCCCGATTGGCCGTTGCGGAGACCGAGCATGGCCGGCCCGCCAACCCGCGGGCTTTAGCATGCCCTTACGCCTGCTGATGGAATCCTTACGGCGCGCTTCGGCACCCTGGCCAAGGCAAATGGCCACCACCGCAGCGCCCGCTGGAACGAGCAGCGGCCAGCCGAGCCGTGCCGGATCGGATCGGATGGATAGCTGCCGAGTCGCCGGCCGGTAGGGTGGATGCCGCACGCTGGGGCGTGGTCAAGATGGCGGTGCTTTTTCGGTGGTACCCTCCCCCGTATGGCGTCCGGGTCGGCGCTGCTCCGGTTTTCGGAGCGGCGCCGGAATCACCCGCGCCACCGGTTGTGACATGGGACGGAGTGGGGTGGGTGCCATGAAACGAATCGCTTCGTGCTTTGTTCTGTTGCTGGCCGCGAGCGCACCGGCACTGGCCCAGCAGGGCAGCGGTCTGCCGCCGGATTCCAGCCTGAATTCGCTGGAGACCCCGCTCGCCAGCCTGCCACTGACCTATGTCGGTGGCGACAGCCGGATTTCGATCGGCATCGATGAAGACGGCAACAGCCAGGGCGATGCCCTGCACGTGTTCAAGAGCGACGGCGAACGCGCACTGCTCGGCCAGTTGTGGTGGCAAGACGGCGGTGCCGGCGGACTGGAATTCGATTACAACTGGCTGTGGGGCATCAGCGCCGCCGAACTGCGCGCGCACCCGCGCAAGGCGACCGTTGCCAAACTCTCCTTCGCGCTCGACCAAGGCGCCAGCAATGACCGCAAGGCCACCCTCGGCTTCGGCCTGGAACGCAACGACTATTTCCTCAGTACCTACCTGTCGACCGCCGCCAGTGGCGCCCGCATTACCGGCAGCCTGCTCGAACGACAGGTCGAAACACTGACCGGAACCGATGCCATCGGCCGCTTCACCGAAGAGCAGACCACCGACCTGGTCACGCCGATCCAGACCCGGCCCTACCGCGGCGGGCTGGGCTTTCGCTTCGGCCATTTTTCCGACCCCTGGGCGCTGCGTGTCACCGCCGGGCTGGACTATGCCTATGGCGCCCAGGGCGCCCAGGAATGGCGCAGTTCGCTGGCACTGGAGAAATACCTGGGCCGGCGTGGCTGGAGTCTGGCCGCCCAGGCCGAACACAGCGAAACCGATACTGCCTTCGCTACGCACCGCGCCGACGATCGCATTACCGTCCTGCTGCGCTACGAGTTCGGCGGACGCGGCGCCTTCGTGGCCGGCGACCAGTTGCCGGGGCCGGCGGCGGTCAGCCGTGCC
>JBGSKT010000374.1:0-1709 GCA_041741075.1 Lysobacterales bacterium | reverse complement strand
GCCGAGCACCAGGATCGCCATGGCCGCTTGCCAGCGTCGCCGTCGCTTGCGCTCGGCCACCACCCGGCGCGAGCCGCCGGTAATGGTCTGCGCGGCGAACGCGGTGGCGGTCACCGTGGCTGCGGCCTTGACCGGTCCAAGCATGGCGTTTTCATCCAGCCCCTGCAGGCACTGGTCGAGCACTTCAATCAAGCGGTCGGCGCGGGCGGGACGCCGCGCCGGATCCTTTTCCAGACAGTCTTCGACCAGCTCGTCCAGCGCCGCTGGACTCCCGTCGCGCACCGCCGACAGAGGCGCCGGGGTGAATTGCAGGATGCGCGCCAGCGTCGTCGCCACGTTATCGGCGCGGAACGGATTAAAGCCAGCGAGCAACTGGTAATACAGCAATCCCAGTGCGTAGATATCCGACTGCTCGCTGTGCCGCTGTCCGGAGATCACCTCTGGCGCGACGAACTCGGTGGTGCCGACGAAGGCGCCAGTGCCGGTCAGGCGGCTGTCGTCGAAACCGTCGGCGATGCCGAAATCGAGCAATTTGCAGCGGTCGTCGGCGGTTACCCGGATATTGTCCGGCTTGATATCCCGGTGCAACACGCCGGCATGATGCGCGGCGCTGATGGCGGCGGCCAGATCGCGCATCAGTCGCAGGTAGTGGACCAGCGCGTGCGGGCGCTGCAGCCACTCGCTCAGATCCTCTCCCTGCAGAAACTCGAGTACCAGGTAGGGTGTATCAGCTTCGACCCCATATTCGAGCAGGGTAACGATATTTGGGTGATTGAGGCGGCCCATGGCGCGGGCCTCGCGCAGAAATCGTTCGCGCGCGCCATCGCCGGCGGCACGATCGAGCTGTATCACCTTGATGGCCACCTCGCGTCCGATATCCGGGTCGATACCGAGGTAGACCCGGCCCATGCCGCCGCTGCCGAGCAGGCGGATAATCCGGTATTTCCCGATTTGCGCAGGGTTCGTTGTCATCAGCCACAAAAGGTAGCAGATTGCGCGGCCCGGGGCAGGCCGCGATGGCTGTACAGCAAGGATGCTGCGCCGCTGGTGTCGCGATTGCCAAGCCTGGCCACAATTGTGATGCTTGCCGCGCTGCTACGAGTGCCCTGGCGCCGCCGCAGCGACCGGCGCGAACCAGACCGAAGCACGCAGTCCGTGCAGCAGCGGGCTCTGATCCAGCTCGATGTGGGCGCCGTGCAGTTCGGCGACCTGGCGCACGATGGCGAGGCCGAGGCCACTGCCCGGTTCGATATTGCCGAGTTCGCGGTGGAAGCGCTCGAACACCCGCTCGCGGGCGGCCGCCTCGATACCCGGACCGGAATCTTCGACGCTGAAGCAGATGCGATCCTGATCACGGCCAAGGCGAATCTGCACGCGTCCGCCGCGCGGCGTGTAGCGCAGCGCATTATCGACCAGATTGCGGAACAACAGGCCGAGCAGAGTCGGGTCGGCGCGCACTACCAGCGGCTGTTCGGGGCGATCGAATTCCAGCTCGACGCGGCGCGTGAGCGAGGTCAGCGACAGTTCCTCCAGCACTCCCTGGCAGACGCTGCCGAGTTCGGTCTCGCGGAGCTGAAACGTGCCGGCCGCCGGGTCGAGCCGGCTGATCGCCAGCAATTGCTCGATCAGGCGGCCGAGCCGGTCGATGCCGCGCTGCACGTTGCCCGCCGACTCGCGCTGGTGTTCGCGCGAGACCGACGCGCGCAGGT
>JBGSKT010000373.1:0-3144 GCA_041741075.1 Lysobacterales bacterium | reverse complement strand
TCGCCGGGCGCGACGGCGCCGACGCTGGCCGGGCGATTGCTGCCGCCGCCACTGCCGAACACCTCGGTCAGCCGGTCGGCCAGATCCAGCGCCTTGACGTTTTGCACGTAGTAGACGAACAACTGCGAACCGGAGCCGCTGCCGCCACGATCCAGACGGCCCAGCCATTCCTCGGCCTTTTTCAGGTAGGCCGGCTGCGGGGTGATCACCATCACCGCATTGATGCGTTCGATCGCCATGAACCGGAACATGCCGGCGAGTGGCGTCGGCACGCCTTCGCCGAACACTTTTTCCAGTTCCGGCACGACCGTGGTCGCCTCGACCCGTTCCAGCGGGTAGATCCCGACCGACATGCCGGCCAACCAGTCGACGTCGAAGGTCTCGATGGTCTGCAGATAATTTTCCAGGTCGGCACGGGTGCCGGCGATGACCAGCAGGTTGCGGCTGTTGTCGGCCTTGACGATGCCGCCCTGGCGCACATACGGGGTCAGCACTTCCTGCATGGCGGTGGCCGAGATGAAGCTGAGCGGCACCGCGCGCACTTCATAACCACGGGCGTCGTCGACCGGCCCGATCCGCGGCACCAGATTGCCCGGGATCGCCTGGGCGACCGGCAATACGGTATAGCGGCCATCGCGATAGACCAGGGTGGCGTTGTTCCAGGCGAGCAGCATTTCCAGTACCGACATCGCCTGGTCGGCGCTGATCGGCTTGGCGGTGGCAAAGGTGACCTGGCCGTTCAGACCCGGGGCGATCACGTAGTTCTGCTGCAGCAGGTCGCCCAGGATCGCCTTGACTACGGCCGGCAGCGATTCGGCTTCAAAGTTGAACACCACTTCGCCGTCCTTGACCGGGCCCTCGTCGCGCCGGTTGGCGGCATCTTCATTGAGGAAGCGGCCGCTGCCCAGTTCGACCTTGGGCAGGCTCATGGCCGGGTCTGCGGCGCTATCGACCGGCGTTTCGGGATTATCCTCGGCCGCTGCCGGCTCGACGGCCGCGCTCGCCGCCGGTACCGGTGCCGGTGCCGGTGCCGGTGCCGGTGCCGACGGCACCTCGGCAACCGGTGCGGATTCGGGGCTTTGCGCCAGACTGGCACAGCCACTCAAACCGATGCAGACCAGCATCAGCACCGCTGGCAGCAGGCGGGCAGAGCGGCCGGCAGGAAATACTTCTTTGCGCATGATGTTCTGCTTATGGTTCACTGCTTGGATTCCTCGGAGCGCATGCGCTCGGCTTCTTCGCGCAATTGTTTGCGACGTTCTTCGATGCGTTTGCGGATTTCTTCGGCCCGGTCCTGGGCTCCGCCGGCTGCCGGCGGTGGTTGTGCCTGGGTTGGTGCCTGCGCGACTGCGGGCTGACCTGCGTTGGTACCGAATGCCGCCTCGGCCACCGACTGCGGCCCTGGCGGCGTGCCCGGCGCAGCGGCGGCGGCACCGCTCGGACCCTTGTCACTGACATCGAGTTCCAGGTTCTGTCGGCCAATGCCCTGCCCTTCGAATACCGCCATGCGCGGGTTGACTTCGACCAGTTTCCAGCCACTTTGTTCACCGTCGAGTGGCGTGCCCAGCTTGACCACCTGCGACTTGCCGCTGGCCTTGTCGCGGACGATGGCCAGCTTGACCGTGGGCGTGAGGATGATACTGGTCAGGGTAACATTGATCGGCGGCACGCTCGGCTCGGCGTCGGCATCGGCGCCCGCGATCGCCTCGACCGGAGTCGGCTGACGGTCTTCGTTGAACAATGGGTGTTCGAGCACGCTGGCGTATTCCCCCCAGGATTCGAGCTTGAACGGTTCATGGTCGAGTTGCTTCAGGACATCGTCCTGCACACTGGGCGGCCGCGCCGGCAGCAGGCGGTAGCCCTCGCCCAGCCCGAAGCTCTGGGCCACGCCCAGGCTGCCCAACACCGCGACCACGGACGACAGGATGATGCTGATACGACGGGTCGGGGTCATGACCGCGTCCTCGGTCGGGGTTTTTTCTGGTCGGCCTGTTGGTCGCCATCGGCGCGGTGACGGATATACCCGTACAGGTCCAGACGGATATCCAGATAGGTGGAGATCTTGTTGCGGCCTGGCTGCAGGTAACCCTGCTGGCGGAAGATCTGCAGGTCATCGATAAACAACACCGGGCTGTCGTTTTCCAGGTCGTAGAGGATGCCGGCGAAGGGCTCAAGGTCGCAGCGCAGCCGCAGTTTGATGGTGACCCGCTCGAAACGCTCCGGCTGGTTATTGCGCGAACTGGAATTGGTCAGGATCTGGCAGCGCGCCGGGTCGGTGACGTGGCTGGCGACGACCTGCTTGAAACGCTGGATCAGGCCGGCCGCGGCCGCGTCGAAATCGGCCTCTGTCAGGAACGCCGGATTGCCCTGCTCGTAGCGATCGACCTCGGCCAGTTGCTTCTCCAGCAAGGGCCGGCGCGCCACCGTTTCACGGAAGCCGCGTTCTTGCTCCCTGAGCTCGGCGATCTGGCTGGCGATGTCCAGGTGCGGGGCAGTGAACCACCAGTGCACGCACAGGTAGTAGCCGGCGAGCACCGCGATCAACAGCAGCACCAGCGCCAGGAAGCGGCCCTGCTCAGGGTTTGGCAGCAGCTGCATGCGCGCCCTCCCGCTGGTTCGGCAAGCGCGCCTTGGCCTGGATCAGAAACTGTTCCTTCTTGCTGCGCGCGTCCGGCGTGATCGCGCCGGAGATGCCGGGGCTTTCGATGGTTTTGGCCTTCTGCAGGGTGACGATCAATTGCGCAGCTTCTTCGGCAGTGCCCTGGATCTGCACGTCGCCACGGTTGATCGACAGCCGCATCAGCGAGGTGTCCTGCGGTAGCAGGCCGGTCAGTTCGCGCAGAATATCGATCACCACCGGCTGTTCGCGCTTGCGCTGGTCCAGAAAATTGGCGCCCTCGACCGCATCAGTGAGGCGTTGCTGCAACTGCCCGGTGCTGGCGGCTTCGGCGCGCTCCTTGTCGACCGCCGCTTGCAGCCGGTCGAGCGCGACCCGGCGCGCGTCCAGTGACTGATTCATCACCGCCCACAGCAACAGCAAGGCGACCACCGCCAGAATCGCATTGAGGCGGGCGCCACGGTTGACGCGGCTGGCGCGCGCTTCTGGCGGCAGCAGATTGAAACCCCGGCGGCTGCCGTCTGCGG
>JBGSKT010000372.1:0-1716 GCA_041741075.1 Lysobacterales bacterium | reverse complement strand
GTATTGCTGACCCGTGGCGACGGGCCGCGTGGCTATGCCGCACACGGCAGCCGCGGGCGGCGTCTGCTGTTCGCCTATCCGCCGCTGGCGCTCGATCCGGCGCTGTATCGGCAGGGCGCGCGCCTTGTCCGCTGCGATCTGATCCTGGCCGAACAACCGCGGCTGGCCGGAATCAAGCACCTGAACCGGCTGGAACAGGTGCTGGCCCGCGCCGAGTGGGATGATCCCGAGATTGACGAGGGCCTGTTGTGCAACCAGGCCGGCCAGGTGATTTCGGCGACCGCGGCCAATGTCTTCGCGCGCTTCGGCAGCGAGTGGATAACGCCTTCGCTCGACCGCAGCGGCGTCGCCGGGCTGTGCCGTGCTTTGATCCTGGCATGGCCGCGATCGTCGCAACCGCTGCGGGTGGCCACGCTTGGTTTTGCCGATTGCCTGCGCGCCGATGAACTCTGGCTCAGCAATGTGCTGCGCGGGATTGTGCCGGTCGCCCGGCTCGGCGATCATCACTACACCGAATTCAGTGCGGCCCGCGCCTTGATGCGAAGCCTGCATCCTGCGCTGGGCCTGCCAGTAATCGATTGAGATCCGCCGATGCGCCGAGCCCGACCCGTTTCCGCATTGCGCAAGCTGTTGCGACTGCTGTTGTTGCTGGCCGTGCTGGCGGCGGTGGCCGCGGGCGCCTGGCTATGGGCCGACTACCAGCGTTTCGCCGATCAGCCGCTGGACCTGGGCGATCGCGAACGGGTGCTCGAAGTGAAACTCGGCAGCTCGTTCAACCAGATCGTCAACCGCTTGCGGCAGCAACGTTTGAGCCGGGCACCGCGGCTGTATTGGCGGGCACTGGCCCACCAGATGGGCGTACTAGATGGACTGCGCGCCGGCGAGTATGCGATTGCCCAGGGCATGACCGCGCGCGTCCTGCTCGAGCGCATGGCGCGTGGACTGGTGATCCAGCACCGATTCACCATTGTGGAAGGTTGGCGCTTCGCCGAACTGCGCGCCGCGCTGGCCCGGGACCCGGTGCTCGAACACCGGATCGACACGCTTTCCGATGCCGAGATCATGGAACGGCTGGGCCACATCGAGCTCAATCCGGAAGGCCGTTTCCTGCCCGAGACCTATGCCTTCGTGCGTGGTCAGGACGATCTGGCGATTCTCGGCCGCAGCTTTCTCGCCATGCAGAAATTGCTCGCGGCGGAATGGTCGGGGCGGGCGCTGCCCTCGCCGCTGCGCTCGCCCGAGCAAATGCTGGTACTGGCCTCGATTGTTGAGAAGGAAACCGGCCGGCCGGCCGATCGCGAGCACATCGCCGGCGTGTTCCTGCGCCGGCTCAAGATCGGCATGCGCTTACAGACCGACCCGAGCGTGATCTATGGCCTGGGTTCGGCCTTCAATGGCAATCTCACCCGCCTGCACCTGGGCGCCGACACGCCGTACAACACCTACACCCGGGTCGGCCTGCCGCCGACCCCGATCGCCCTGCCTGGACGTGCCGCGCTGCACGCAGTGGCACACCCGGCGGCCGGCGATGCCCTCTATTTTGTCGCCCGCGGCGATGGCAGCAGCGAGTTTTCGGCTACCCTCGAAGCGCACAACGCCGCCGTGCGCAAATATCAATTGCGATGACCAAGCCTGCCGTCACCCCGGGTCGACTGATCACCATCGAAGGTGGCGAAGGCGCCGGCAAGAGCACCGTGATCGCGGCGCTGCTCGGCG
>JBGSKT010000371.1:0-2044 GCA_041741075.1 Lysobacterales bacterium | reverse complement strand
CGGCTGAGCGCGCTGCCGTCGAGGTGACGGTCGAGCCCATGCGCGGCCAGAATGGCCATGAGCGCGGCGCGGTCTTCGGCGGCGACACCGGCGATGATCAGGTTCTGGTTCGGGCTCAGCCGGAAGTCGCCGCGGTGCGTGGTCGCAAGCGCGCGCAGACCGCTCAATGCGCGCCATTCGCCGCGGTCGAGCAGGCGGCCGGCTTCGATCTTCAGGGTGTAGTGCCAGCGTCCGTCAAAGCCTTCGGTCCAGCCGAAACGATCACCGCTGTGACTGAAAGCGAAATCGCGGGCCGGGGCCAGCTCCGCGCCGAGCCGCGCCTGCAGCTCGTCTTGGAAGGCTGCGCGGCCGATCCGGTCGATGGTGTATTTGAGCCGCGACAGCTTGCGCTCGCTGCGGTCGCCAAGATCGCGCTGCGCGGTCAGCACCGCCAGCGCGGCCGGGATCAGCTGGTCCGGGGTGATGAAGCCGAGCACATCGGCTAGACGCGGGTAGGTGCGCGGGTCGTTGTGGGTGGTGCCCATGCCGCCGCCGGCGAGCAGGTTGTAGCCGATCAGTTCGCCCTGTTCGATGATCGCGATGAAGCCCAGGTCCTGGCTGAACACATCGACATCGTTGATCGGCGGCAGCGCAAAGCCGATCTTGAACTTGCGCGGCAGATAGCTCGGACCGTACACCGGTTCGCTGTTGTCGACACCGATCACGGGTTTTTCGTCGAGCCAGATCTCGTGATAGGCGCGGGTATTGGGCAGCAACCGTTCGGACAGGGTCACGGCATCGGCATGCACGCGCGCGTGCAGTGCCGACTCGAGTGGATTGGCCGCGACCATGACATTGCGGTTGACATCGCCGCAGGCGGCGATGGTATCGATCAGGGTCTGGTTGATCGCGGCGATCGTCGGTTTCAGATCGTGCTTGATGATGCCGTGGATCTGGAATGCCTGGCGCGAGGTCAGGCGCAGGCTGCCATTGCCGTAGCGGGTGGCCAGCGCGTCCAGGGCCAGCCATTGCGCCGGGCTGACCACGCCGCCGGGCAGGCGGGTGCGGATCATGAAGCTGTACGCCGGTTCCAGCTTCTGGAGGCGGCGTTCCTCGCGCAGGTCGCGGTCGTCTTGCTGGTAGCTGCCGTGGAATTTCAGCACGGTCGTGTCGGTTTCGCGCAGCGCGCCGGTGACCGCGTCGTCCAGGCTCTCGCGCAGGGTGCCGCGCAGGCCGTCGCTGTCTTGTTTGATCCGTTCGACCGCGGACAGGGGCGCGTTCATCAGTACACATCCCGGGCATAGCGGCCGGCCTGCTGCAGCTCGGCCAGGTAGGCGGCGGCGGCTTCTTCGCCCAGTCCGCCGTGTTCAACCAAAACATCGTGCAGGGCGGCGTGCACCGAGCGGCCCATGGCGATCGCCCCGCAGACATAAAGGTGGGCGCCGCCCTGCAGCCAGGCGTAGACCTCGCGGCCGTGTTCGCGCAGCCGCTGCGAGACGTGGATGCGTTCGGCCTGGTCGCGTGAGAAGGCCAGATCGAGCCGGTGCAGCTCGCCCGCGCGCAGCGCCGCCTGCCATTCCAGCTGATAGAGAAACTGCGAACGTTGATGCCGGGCACCAAAGAACAGCCAGTTGCGGCCGCGGGCGGCGGCGACTGCACGTTCCTGCACGAAGCCGCGAAACGGTGCCAGCCCGGTCCCCGGCCCGATCATAAGCAGGTCGCGGCTGTTGTCGGCGGGCAGGCGAAAACGATCATTGCGGTGCAGATAGACGGGAACCGTGGTGCCTGATTCGGCGGCGGCCAGGAAGCCCGAAGCCACCCCGCGCTGCGGCGCCTCGACGCCTGGCTGCTCGAACACGGCGACGCAGAGATGCGCTTCGTCGCCGACCGCCTTGCGGCTGGAAGCGATCGAATACAGCCGCGGCGCCAGCGGCCGCAACGCGGCGACCAGATCGGCCGCCGACCAGTCGGCGGGAAACTCGCGCAATACATCGTCGAGCTGACGGCTCGTCATCCAGGCAGACAGCGTGGCGCCGGCGCCGGGCGCGAGCAGGGCAGCGAGTGT
>JBGSKT010000370.1:0-4810 GCA_041741075.1 Lysobacterales bacterium | reverse complement strand
GATGGCGAGCTGTTGATCGTGCCCCAGCAGGGTCGCCTGTCGATCGCCACCGAGCTGGGCGTGATCGAACTGGAGCCTCAGGAAATCGCGGTGATCCCGCGCGGCGTGCGCTTTGCGGTCGAGCTGCCCGACGGCAGCGCCAGTGGTTATCTTTGCGAGAACTTCGGCGCCTTGCTCAAACTGCCCGACCTGGGGCCGATCGGCGCGAACGGGCTGGCCAATGCCCGCGACTTCCAGACCCCGGTGGCGGCCTTCGAACAGCGCCGCGGCGACTTCCAATTACTGTGCAAGTTCCAGGGCCGACTGTGGCAGGCGCCGATCGACCATTCGCCGCTGGATGTGGTCGGCTGGCACGGCAATTACGCGCCCTACAAGTACGACCTGCGCCGCTTCAACACGATCGGTTCGATCAGCTACGACCACCCGGACCCGAGCATCTTTCTGGTGCTGCACTCGCCGAGCGACAGCGCTGGAGTCAGCAACCTGGATTTCGTGATCTTTCCGCCGCGCTGGCTGGTCGCCCAGGATACCTTCCGCCCGCCCTGGTTCCACCGCAATGTCGCCAGCGAATTCATGGGCCTGATCCATGGCGTCTACGATGCCAAGGCTGAGGGCTTCGTGCCCGGCGGCGCCAGCCTGCACAACTGCATGACCGGGCACGGCCCGGACGCGGCCACCTTCGAAAAAGCCAGCAGTGCCGAGATCGGCCCGCCGGATCGGATCGAAGACACCATGGCCTTCATGTTCGAAACCCGCCACCTGCTCAACCCGAGCGCCCAGGCGCTCAACGATGCCAGCCGCCAGCTCGATTACCAGCAGTGCTGGGCCGGCCTGGCAGCGCGCTTTACCGGTGTAGCCTAAGCCCAGGCAAAATGGTGGGTGCGCTGCGCCTATCCACCCTGCCACCGGTGTTTTTTCTGTCTTCTGTCGTCTGGACCGGATGCGCTGCGCTTAGCCACCCTACTTCCACTAAAACCTAAAACCGACCTTCCCCATGAAACTTGCCTCCCTGAAACAAGGCGGTCGCGACGGCACCCTGATCGTGGTGTCGCGTGACCTGCAACGCGCAGTCAAGGCGGCCGGCGTGGCCGCTACCCTGCAACAGGCCCTGGACGACTGGGCCAATCTGGCGCCGCGCCTGAATGCACTATCCGAGGCGCTGAACCTGAGCCGGGCCGAGACCATCAATGCCGAGCCGGTGTTCGCGCTGGATCCGGCCGCGTTGGCCGCACCCTTGCCGCGGGCCTACGAATTCCTGGACGGCAGTGCCTATCTGCCGCATGTGGCGCGGGTACGCCGGACGCGGGGTGCCGAAGTGCCGGAGAGCTTCTACACCGATCCGCTGATGTATCAGGCAACCAGCGCCGGTTTTCTCGGGCCGACCGACCCGGTGCGGGTGGTGTCCGCGGACTACGGCATCGACATCGAAGCCGAAGTGATCGTGGTTACCGACGACGTGCCGATGGCGGTATTGGCGGCGGACGCCGCCGGGCATATCCAGCTGGTCGGCCTGATCAATGATGTCAGCCTGCGCAACCTGATCCCGGCGGAACTGGCCAAGGGCTTCGGCTTTGTGCAATCCAAGCCGCGTTCGGCGCTGTCGCCGGTGCTGGTCACTCCGGATGAGCTGGGTGCCGCCTGGATCGACTGCAAGCTGCACCGGCCCCTGCTTACCCACATCAACGGACAATGGTTCGGCGCGCCCGAAGCCGGTGTGGACATGCAGTTCGACTTTGCCCAGCTGATTGCGCACGCCGCCAAAACCCGGCCGCTATGTGCCGGAACACTGGTCGGCTCGGGTACCGTTGCCAACGAAGACACGGCGCTCGGCGCTTCCTGCATCGCCGAACGGCGCGCGGTCGAGGCGCTCCGCGACGGCAAGCCATCGACGCCGTTCATGGCCTTTGGCGATGTGCTGCGGATCGAGATGCTCGACGCTACCGGGGCCAGTATCTTCGGCGCAATCGAGCAACGCATCGAAAAGTTACCGCTGCCGACCGCGTCCGCTGATGTTGCTGCTTGAGTCGCTGGCGGCGCTGGGCTAGATTGCACGCTGAACCCCGGAGGAGTGCAGGGCATGAGCGACGGCGGAATCCGGCTATACAGCTACTGGCGTTCGAGCGCTGCCTACCGCGTGCGGATCGCGCTCAACCTGAAGGGCCTGCCGTACCAACTGGTGCCGGTCAATATCGCGCCCGGTTCCAGCGAGCAACGCGGGCCGGCATTTGCCGAGATCAACTCGCAGCAGATGGTGCCGGTGATGATCGACGGTGGCCGGGTGATCCGGCAGTCGCTCGCCATCATCGAATACATCGAGGAAATGTATGACGGCCCGAGCCTGATGCCGACCACGGCGAGGGAGCGCGCCCGCGCCCGCTCGCTGGCCATGCAGATCGCCTGCGACATCCATCCGCTGAACAACTTGCGCGTGCTCGAATATCTGGAGCAGGAAGGCGGCATGCCCAAGATCGAGCGCGAACAGTGGGCCCGGCACTGGATCACCCGGGGCCTCGAATCGCTCGAAGAACAGTTGTTGCACAATCCCTCGACCGGCGATTTCTGCGAGGGTGATCTGCCGAGCATTGCCGATTGTTGTCTGGTTCCGCAGTTGCATAATGCCCGCCGCTGGTCGGTCGATCCGGCGCTGTTCCCGACCATGGTCCGAATCGAGCGCAACTGCCTGGCCCTGCCCGCATTCGAGACTGCACGTCCGGAAAACCAGCCGGACGCGCCGCCGCGCTGATCGGGTCCGGGCTACGCCGCTTCCGGGCTACGCCGCTACGCCGCTGCCCGCTAACCTTCAGTCGAGAAACAGATCCGGGTGCAGGGCGCTGCCCGGCTGCATCGAATACGGTTCGAAGTCGCCGACGCCGGCGTCGCGCAGCACCTCCTCGTCGATCAGGAAACGGCCGCTTAAGACTCGACTATCCTGAACCAGGATGGCGTGGGCGGCGTCGGCGACGATCTCCGGTTTACGGCAACGCTCGGGATCGATGCCGGGAATCATCTGGACCGCCGCGGTGGCGATCACCGTGCGCGGCCACAGCGTGTTCACCGCGATGCCGAGCGGGGCGAATTCGGCGGCCATGCCCAGGGCACATAGGCTCATCCCGGTCTTGGCGATGGTGTAGGCGACGTGCGGAGCGAACCACTTCGGATCGAGCGTGGGTGGCGGCGCCAGGGTCAGGATATGCGGGTTGTCGGCGCGGCTGAGGTGCGGCAGGCAGGCTTGCGAGCACAGAAAAGTGCCGCGTATATTGACCCCGAACATCAGGTCGAAGCGCTTCATCGGCGTATCTGCGGTGCCGCGCAGCCAGATCGCGCTGGCATTGTTGACCAGAATGTCGATGCCGCCGAAGCGCTCGACCGTGGCCGCTACCGCAGCCTGAACTTCGGCCTCTTCGCGGATGTCGCAGCGCAGGGCGAGTGCACTTCCGCCGGCCGCTTCGATTTCGCGCGCGGCGCTGTGGATGGTGCCGGGCAGCTTTGGATTGGCGACATCACTTTTGGCCGCGATCGCGATTTTGGCGCCATCGCGTGCGGCGCGCAGCGCGATGGCCAGGCCGATGCCACGCGAGGCGCCGGTGATGAACAGGGTTTTGCCGTGCAGACTCATGGTTGCGTTCCCAGGTGGTGATCAGCGCAGGATGCTTTCGACATTCTGTTCCCAGTTCCGACCGTCGAAAGCGGTGATGGTCAGTTCGCGCTCGGGGTCGTCGTCCAGACAGCGTACGTTGATATCGATGCAATCCGGATGCGAGCGCGGTATATAGAATGCCTTTATTCCGCAGTGGCGGCAGAACTGGTGCCGGGCGACGCCGCTGCCGAAGCGGTAGCTGGCCAGATCGTCCGCACCGGACAGCAAGCGGAACTGCCCGGGCGCGACGATCCAGTGCAGGAAGCCGGTCATCCGGCAGATCGAGCAGTTGCAGTCCAGCACCGTAAGCGCACGCGGACCGATCGCTTCGAAGCGCACCCGCCCGCAGTGGCAACCGCCGCGGTGGCGGTGGCTTTGTCCAGCCGGGTTTTCCGGCAAACTGTCGGCACTCATCCGCTGCATCTCCCTGGTCTTTGCCGCATCAGCTTAATGGAAGGCCCCGATGTCGAATACGTTTTGGTATATCGCCGCCGCCGTGCTCACCGTGATCGGCGTGCTTGGCACGCTGCTGCCGGCGCTGCCCGGTGTGCCGCTGGTCTTCGCCGGCCTGGCGCTGGCCGCCTGGGTCGGCGATTTCCGCGAGATCAGTGGCTGGACGGTGGCCGTGCTGGGACTGTTGACCGCTGTGTCGATCACCGTCGATCTGGCCGCGAGCGCGTTCGGCGCACGCATCGCCGGAGCCAGTGGCTGGGCCTTCGCCGGCGCCGCGCTCGGCACCGTGCTTGGCCTGTTCTTCGCGCCGATCGGGTTGTTTGTCGGGCCATTTCTCGGGGCGTTGACGCTGGAATGGCTGCACACCCGGCAGTTGCGCGGTTCCCTGAAAGCGGGCGCGGGCGCCTCGGTTGGCGTGCTGATCGGCACCGTGGCGCGGGTGGCGCTCGCCTTCACCATGCTGGCCCTGTTCGCCCTGGCCTGGTGGTGGCCGTAGCCCGGAAGCAGCGCAGCGGATTCCGGGATATTTTAATCAAAACCCCGGAATCCGCTGCGCTTCTTCCGGGCTACGCTCCTGTGTCGGCTCAGCCTTCGCCCTGGGCCAGCCGCGCACCCAGCCAGGGCAGCAGGTGCTGCACCGGCATCGCCGGCGCCAGCGCGCTGCCGACGCCATACAGGCAGCCGAATTCGGCCAGCAGCTCGCGGGCGGGCTCGGTGTCG
>JBGSKT010000369.1:0-3622 GCA_041741075.1 Lysobacterales bacterium | reverse complement strand
TTGGGGCGCTTGGCGCCGTACTTCGACCGGCTCTGCTTGCGGTTCTTGACACCCTGGGTATCGAGAACGCCGCGCAGGACGTGGTAACGCACACCGGGCAAATCCTTGACGCGGCCGCCGCGAATCAGGACCACGGAGTGTTCCTGAAGGTTGTGGCCTTCGCCGGGGATGTAGCCGATGACTTCGAAGCCGTTGGTAAGACGGATCTTGGCAACCTTGCGAAGCGCCGAGTTCGGCTTCTTCGGGGTCGTCGTGTAGACGCGGGTGCAAACACCACGCTTCTGCGGGCAGGACTCCATTGCTGGCGCCGTCTCGCGCGCACGCTGCGGCGTGCGGCCCTTGCGAATCAATTGGTTAATCGTAGGCATTGGGTAATGTACATCCTGCTGTTCGACGGCGGTGGCCGCCTACTCCAGATCAACCCCGCCCATGGATTGTGTTCCATGGCATAAGCGCGGAAGGCCCCTTTTGGAGGGGCCCGACGCGCGCGGCGCAACCTGTTGGTTCAATTCACGCGTGCGGTTCAAGGCGGTCTCGACCGACCTCGGGCCACCAGCGGGAGCGCGGCCTATAGGCGCGAGGGGGCTTCGCGTCAATCCGAAACCGGTTGCACGGTCGCCCCGGCCAAGTGCAATCTGCTGTGCGGGGGGCGTGATGGCAAGCAAGTTTCCGGCAATCGACCACCGGCCCGGTATCACGGTGCCGGCGGTGCTGTTCTGGGCGGCGGTCCTCTCGACGCTGCCGGTGTTCTGGATCACCGTCGGGCCGTCGCTCGGCGGGGGCGCTAAGGTCGATCATGCCGACCATTGGCTGCTGGTCGTGCTGCACGGGCTGTGCGGCGCGCTGACGCTGATTTCGGGGTTCACCGCGCTCTACATGGGCTGGACGCGGAGGGCGTTCGGCTGGCATCGCCACACCGGCTGCACCTATGTCGGGGCGGGGATGACGATGGCGTTCCTGTCGGTGGTGTTCTCGCTGCAGAACCGCCACGATCAGGCCAGCTTGTCCTGGTCGACGGGGCTGCTGTCGGTGGCGTGGCTGGTGACGACGAGCATGGGCTGGCGGCGCGGCAGCCAGCGCGACTGGCCGGCGCACCAGCGCTGGATGATCCGCTCGATGGTGCTGACGTGGAGCTTCGTCTTCTGCCGGCTGGCGCAACGGGTCGAGGATTTCGAGAGCGTCTATCCGGCGCTCGGGGTGTGGCTCTATTGGGTCGGGCCGCTGCTCCTCGCGGAGGCCGGGCTGTGGTGGTGGGGCCTACGCCGCCAGCCGCATCGCGAAGGCCACCCATAGCGCGAAAAGCAGCAGCGTCGAGGCCAGATAGGCGGCAAAGCGCAGCATGACATTGTTGAAGGTGCAGTGGACCACCGAATGCACCGCGCGCAGCGCGACAAACCCCCATGCACCGACGGTGAATAACTCGCCCCAGATGCCCGACACCGCCAGCGCCAGGCACAGCGCGTAGAACAGCACCGGGATCTCGAACAGGTTCATCAGATTGTCGTTGGCGGCGAGTTCGGCATCCGAAAGCGCCGGCCGCTTCGCCCTCACCTTGAAGGCATCGATCGGCACAGGGTCGGTTTTCAGCTTGGGGATGCGGCGGACGAAAAGCATGGCCCAGACCGCAAAGGTCACGAACGCCATCGCCGCCATGGGCGCGAGCGGGGCGGTGGTCACCACATAGCGTTCCGATGCGGTGAAAGCTTCCGGTCACTCACGGTCGAGAGGCCTGCCCGTCGCACCAACGTCAATCACGAATCTGTTTTGAACGCCGCCCTTCGGTTCTGCGGTGACGCCGAATCCATCGACGCCGCAAAGGGAGTTCGCGGATACTCCGAGTTCTGCTACGACCGGTGGCACGAGGACTTCACACCACGTCGTTGCCCCACTTCGGGTTTGGTCGAACACAACCTGCGCCAGAATGCGATAGAGTGGGAATTTCGTGTTGATCGACTCAGTTCCAGCGAAATCATCCCGATAGATTCGGAAAATTGCCGATCCGAGTCCAGTGGTCGGTCGACCGAGCAGTGCCGTGAACATGCTTCGATTGGCCATTGTGTCGCATTTTTTCTTCTGACTGTCTGTCAGTTCGGAACGTCGCGACAGCGGGACGACTTGGCAGTTTTTGACTTCACCTTGCTCGTCGAATCTTACATCAACACCATACCCATCATAGCTCGGTCGGCCCTGCCTTGCGTCCGACTCCAGCTTAAAATTCGCCACTTGGCGGGACATGCCAGCAACCGGATTGCCGGCAGTGTCCGTCGCCGGCTTGAAGACTGCGCGCCTCATAGCGGTTTCGCATGCCGCGCGATCCAATCGATCGCAACCGCTACTCTTGATTACCCGACAGGCAACCGGCTTTCCAGTCGCGTCAACCGAGAGATCGAAACGAACCGCGCCTTCCTCATTAGCGCGTCGTGATGCCTCCGGATAATCGTCCTCAATAATGAGGCCAGCGGTGACAAGTTCGGGCGGCCCTGCCAGCGCCGCGCCGCCAAAC
The DNA here is from genome assembly GCA_041741075.1 of Lysobacterales bacterium. Classification (GTDB taxonomy): domain Bacteria; phylum Pseudomonadota; class Gammaproteobacteria; order Xanthomonadales; family Ahniellaceae; genus 0-14-3-00-62-12. The sequence continues at coordinate 1,119 of JBGSKT010000369.1, read as the reverse complement.
ATAACGGCTGCAAGCGGTAGCGAAAGCAGGAGGCGGCGCATCCGCAATCAGATCACCCCGTGGCAATGCTTGAACTTCTTGCCCGACCCGCAGGGGCATTGCGCGTTGCGCGACACGACGCGGTGCCATTCGGCAAGGTCCTCCTCGCTCACCTCGGTCAGTTCGGCGGTCGCCGACATGGCGTTGCTCAGCGCCCCGAAAGGCAGGGCGCCGAAGGCATCGGAGGCGCGCGGCATCGAACCGAAAGCGTCGTTCTCGCCGGTGAACGGGTCGATATGCGTCGTGACGAACCCAGGCATGGCCGGCTCGCTCATGGCCGGCGTGTCCATCTGGAACTGGGCGTTCGACAGCATGCGCGTCACATCCTCGCGCACCGTCACCAGCATGCGTTCGAACAGGGCAAAGGCTTCCGACTTGTATTCGTTGAGCGGCGTCTTCTGCGCATAGGCGCGCAAATGAATGACCTGGCGCAGCGCGTCGAGCGTCGCCAGATGCTCCTTCCAGTGATGGTCGAGCGCCTGGAGGAGGAAGTTCTTTTCGATCTCCACCCAGGTCTCGGGCGGCAGCTGCGCGGCCTTGGCGGCCAGGTTCTCGTCGGCGGCGGCGATCAGGCGATCGACGACGATTTCCGGGTCGATTGCCTCTTCCTTCGGCCAGTCGCGGACCGGCAGGTCGAGCCCCAGCGTGCCGCGCACGGCTTCGTCGAGGCCGTCTATATCCCATTGTTCGGGGTAGCTGTTGACCGGGCAATGGGTGCCGACAATCGCGTTGATCGTTTCGTGGCGCATGTCGACGACGACATCGCCGACGGCTTCGGCATCCATGATGTCGGCGCGCTGTTCGTAAACCACCTTGCGCTGGTCGTTCATCACATCGTCGTATTGCAACAGCTGTTTGCGGACGTCGTAGTTGCGCGCCTCCACCTTCTTCTGCGCGGTCTCGATCGCCTTCGAAATCCACGGGTGGACGATCGCCTCGCCTTCCTCCAGCCCGTTGTTCATCATCCGGCTCAGCATCGACTGCTGGCCGAAGATGCGCAGCAGATCATCGTCGAGCGACAGATAGAAGCGGCTGAAGCCGGGGTCGCCCTGGCGCCCCGACCGGCCACGCAGCTGGTTG
>JBGSKT010000368.1:0-5284 GCA_041741075.1 Lysobacterales bacterium | reverse complement strand
GGATCAACCGCAACGCCAGCGGCGGCCAGCAGTTGCACGACGTCGTCATTCACCCATTGTCCGCAGCACAGCTCGGCCCCGCTCGCCACCGGCTTCATGCCGAGCGCCCGCAGCCCGGCTTGCCGGCCGGCAAGCAGCAGGGCCGCGGCGACCCGGGTCTTGCCGACCCCGGTATCGGTGCCGGTAATGAATACGCTGGTGGCCGGAGCGGTCATGGAAAATCGTTGTGCGTCCAATGAGACGCAAAGGATAGACCAGACGCAGATCGGGAATGGGGGGCGGGAAACGGAAATTGTGGGAGCGACGGCCAGGTCGCGATTGTCGACCGCAACGAATGCGCCCGGGCCAGGAATGGGAACGCCGAACACCAAAGCCAACGGCCATTTATGACCTGCTGTTACACTTCCCGCTCACCAGCCAAAGCACAGTTGTCACCATGTTCGAGAGTAAGGCGCTTTCCGGCAGCAAGTCGGAGATCTATCGGACCCTGGCCGAACAGGCCGCGGCCCTGCTGGCCGGCGAGAGCGACCGCACCGCCAACGCGGCCAATTTCGCTGCCCTGGTCTACCACGCACTCGCGGATCTGAACTGGGCCGGCTTCTATTTTTTCGACGGAGTCGAACTGGTGGTCGGTCCGTTCCAGGGCAAACCTGCCTGCGTGCGGATCGCCCTCGGCCGTGGCGTCTGCGGCACCGCCGCGGTCACCCGCAACAGCCAGGTGGTGGCCGACGTCGCGGCCTTTCCCGGGCACATTCCCTGCGATGCGGCTTCCCGTTCCGAGCTCGTAGTGCCGCTTCTGGCCGGTGATCGGTTGCTCGGCGTGTTCGATGTCGATTCGCCGCTGCTGGAGCGTTTCGACCAGGAAGACCTAGCCGGCATGGAAGCGCTGTGCCGGGTCTTCGAGCAGGCCCTGTACCCGCAACTTGGCGAGCTCGCGGCATGAGCAGTCCAGCGAAGATTCGCAATATCGGACCAAAGTCGGCGGCTTGGGCGCACCGGGAATTATCGAAGCGCCCCCCGGCGCTTCGATCCGGGGCGCGCCCGGCAGGGATGCCGGGCCGGACCGCCGCACCAGGGAGGGTTGCCCGATGAGCAGTCCAGCGAAGATTCGCAATATCGGGCCAAAGTCGGCGGCTTGGTTGCGCCAGGTCGGCATTCGCAGCGAGGCCGATATCAAGCAGACCGGTGCGCTGGCGGTATTCATGAAGGTGCGCAAGGCCGGCTTCCGGCCCAGCCTGAACCTGTTGTATGCGCTGGAAGGCGCGGTGCAGGACTGCCACTGGACCGCGCTCGGCGACCAACGCAAGAGCGAACTGGTGCTGGAAGTCAATGCCATCGAAGACGGCAAGGCACCCAAGTCGTGGAACTGGTGGCGGCCCGGCGACGGCGCCGCCACCGTGCATACCGAAACCGTCGACTCCGGCGAGGAAGCCCCGGCCCACGCCGAAGCGGACGACGATGCCGACGACCCGGATGCGGGCGCGGCCGGCAGCGATGAGGAAATGCCTGATCGCCCTTGAGCCTGCCCGAGCCGATTCCATCCATCATTCAACCCCGGACGCCGGTTCTGGCGCCGGCACCACCCCTGCGGAGGAACCACGCATGTATCGAATCCTGACCCTCACTGTCCTCGGCCTGCTACTTGGCGCCTGCCAGGCGACACCCGACCAACCCGCCGAGGCCTCGGCAAGCACCGTAGCGGCACCGACCACCGCCAGCGAATCGGCCGCCGCGCGCCTCGATCGAATTCTCGCCGACCCGCGGCGCAGCGAGGCTAACCGGGCCCGTGACCGCTATCGGCATCCGGCCCAGACCCTGCAATTTTTCGCCATCAAGCCCGACCAGCGCGTGCTCGAGATCACCCCCGGTGGTGGTTGGTACGCCGAGCTGCTGGCGCCCTACCTGGCCGGTTCGGGCCACTACACCGCGGCGATTTGGGACGATTCGGCGCCCAAGTTTCCGCCGTTCTATGCCGGCTTGAATCGGCAATTGCGCGAGCAGCTCGGCTCCGACCCGGGCTACTACGGTGATGCCAAGCTGTTGCCGTTCAACACCAAGGCGCCAGCCTTCGGTGCCGACGGCTCCTTCGATGCCGTGCTCACCTTCCGCAATGTGCACAACTGGGCGATCGCCGGCAATGCCGAGGCCTGGTTCAAGGCGTTCTTCGCGGCGCTGAAGCCAGGTGGCGTGCTCGGCGTGGTCGACCACCGCGCCAAGCTCGGCACCACACTCGAAGCCACGCTCAAATCCGGCTATCTGACCGAGGACTACGTGGTGGGCCTGGCCACCCAGGCCGGCTTCGTACTCGAAGCGAAAAGCGAGATCAATGCCAATCCGGCCGACGACAGTCAGCACCCGGCCGGAGTATGGACCCTGCCGCCGTCGCTGCGCCTCAAGGAACAGGATCAGGAAAAGTACCTGGCGATCGGTGAATCCGACCGCATGACCCTGCGCTTCCGCAAGCCGGGCAACGACATCCTGCACGCCGCCGAAGATTGAACCGTCGCCCCGGCAGATTGGTAGGCTGGGGTGAGTGCAACGAACCCCGGCAATTGCGATTGTGCGGCAGCGACTGCTGGGGTGACCGGCTCCGCCGTTAAATACCGCTGCGCTCACCGCCAGCCTACGTTCGCTGCGCTCACCGCCAGCCTACGTTCGCTGCGCTCACCGCCAGCCTATGCTCAACGCCGATCTTCGGTTGCTGCCAAAGGGTCGGCGCTCAATCAACGATCTCGCCGATCGGCCGCGGCACCGAGAACAGGAAACCCTGACCGCGCACGCAGCCCAGTTCGAGCAGTACATCGCGCTGCTCGGTGCTTTCGATGCCCTCGGCGATCACCTCGACCGCGAGTGAGCGCGCCAGCGCGATGATTGCGCGTACCACAGCGGCGTTGCCGCCGGTCTTGCCGGGCTTGAGATCGGCGACAAAGCTGCGGTCGATCTTCAGCGAATGCATCGGAAACTGGTGCAGGTAGCTGAGTGACGAGTAGCCGGTGCCGAAATCGTCGAGCACGGTCAGCACCCCATTGCTGTGCAGATGATTGAGCGCACGGCGAATCTGCTCGGGGTTCTCCAGCAGGGCGCCCTCGGTAACCTCGATCCGCACGCTGTGCGGATCGACCCGGTAGGTTTCGATCAAGGCCAGGAACTGATCGCTCATGTCCGGATCGCGGAAGTGCCGTGCCGAGACATTGACAGTAACGTAACGGCCGCTGCGACAAACGATCGGGACCAGTTTCATGACCTGATGGAACAACTGCCAATCGATCATTTCCGAACTGCCGTTTTCCTCGGCCACCGGCAGGAATTGCCCGGGCAGCAGCAGGCCGCGTTCCGGGTGGTGCCAGCGCATCAGCGCCTCGTAGCCGAGAATGCTGCCGTTGCGCAGGTCGTAAATGGCCTGGAAATAGGGCTCGAATTCCTCACGGGTGGTGGCGCGGCGCAGGTCGCCCTCCAGCTCCAGCAGGGCCAGCGCCTCACGATGCAGGCCCTCGTCGAAAATCGCAAAACGTTGCCGGCCCATCGCCTTGGCCCGGTACATGGCGACATCGGCGTCGCGCAGCAACTGTTCGGCCGCGGTGTAGCGCGGGTCGCTGTAGGCGATGCCGATGCTGGTCGAGGTGAACAATTCCTTGCCACCGACCCGGATCGGCTCGGTCAGCACCGCGATCACCCGCCGCGCCACGATCAGCGCATCCTCGTGGCTTTCGATGCGTTCCAGTAGCAGAGCAAATTCGTCGCCGCCCAGACGCGCGATCAGGTCCTGTTCGCGCAGGCAACCACGCACCAGCTGGCCGACCTGCTTGAGCAATTCGTCGCCGACCAGATGGCCGACCGAATCATTGATCACCTTGAACCGGTCCAGGTCCAGAAACAGCACCGCAAACATTTGCCCGGGCTGCTGCGCCGCGGCGGTCAGGGCGTGCTGCAGGCGGTCGAGCAGCAGCGAACGATTGGGCAGGCCGGTCAGCGCGTCGTGCAGGGTCTCGTGCTTGAGCTGGCGTTCGATGCGCTCGCGGCCGAGGATCTGTTCGCGTAGTTCCTGGTTGGCCGCATTCAACTGTTCGGTGCGCGCCAGCACCCGGCCTTCCAGTTCGGCGTAGGCCTGCTTGAGCGATTCCTGCGCGCGCTTGCGCTCCAGTGCCAGGGCGATGTGGTGCGAAACGAAAGTCAGCACTTCCTGGTCGCGCTCAGAATACAGCACCGATGGCGTGTAGCTTTGCACCGCCATCACCCCGAGCAGGCCGGACTCGCCGCGTAGCGGCACACCCAGCCAGCACACCGAGCGGGTGCCGATCGAACGCGCCTCGCCAGTCTGATACAGCTGGTCGAGGCGCGTACGATCGGCACACAGTGGCTTGCCGGTGCGGATCACGTATTCGGTGATGCCATTGGTCATGCGCCGGCGCTCGAAGCGCGGCAGCGGGTCGCGTTCGTCGACCGCATAGGGAAACACCAGGGTGTCGCCCTGCTCGATCAGCGCCACGAAAAAATTGCGCGCGTCGAGCAGTTCGCCGACGATCTGGTGAGCGGCGGCGTAGAACGCGTCCATGGTCTCGGTGGTGCTGGCCAGTTCGGCGATCCGGTAGTAGGCCGATTGCAGATGCTCGCCGCGCTTGCGTTCGGCCACCTCGATGGTCAGCTCCAGCGTGCGTTCCTGCACCCGTCGCTCCATTTCGGCCTGGGCGCGTTTGCGCTGGAACGCGGTCAGGATGTGCTGGGCGACATAGCCGAGCAGGGCGGCGTCGTCTTCCGAATAGCCGACATCGTGATGGTAGCTCTGCACCACCAGTGCGCCGATCGCCGCGCCACTTTGCACCAGCGGAACGCCGAGCCAGTCTTCGGCATCCGGGCCGTGGCGCAGGTCCTTGGTCACCCCGAGCTGGTCGCGCAACCAGTCCGAGGGGCCGCGCAAGGTACGGCCGTTGCGGATGAAGGCCAGGGTCAGGCTGTTGCTCAGCTCGGCAAACGGGATCACTTCGTCCGGCGATACCGCGGACTGGTCGACGCTGTCGGCAAAATAGATGAAGCGCAGGCCGCCCCGTTCCGAATCGACCAGGGCGATGTAGAAATTTTCGGCGTACATCAGCTCGCCGACGATCTCGTGGATGTGCTGCAGCATCTCCGACATTTCGAGCTCGGCGCCGGCCAGATCGGCGATCGCGTACAGCGCCCGCTGCAATCGCTCGGCCTGTTCCAGGCGCTGCACCGAGCGCGTCAGATATTCGTGTTCCAGGAGCTCGGCACAACGCCAGCGCAGCGCGGCGACGAACTCGTCCAGCAC
>JBGSKT010000367.1:0-4601 GCA_041741075.1 Lysobacterales bacterium | reverse complement strand
TGTCTTCTGTCTTCTGTCTTCTGTCTTCTGTCTTCTGTCTTCTGTCTTCTGTCTTCTGTCTTCTGTCTTCTGTCTTCTGTCTTCTGTCTTCTGTCCTCTGGACCCGAGGTGCGCCATGCGCCAACTTGCGTGCTCGATAATCCTGCTGCTGACGGCTTCCGCCAGCCCCGCCGCTGATCGCATCACCGGGCGCGCTTTTGCCACCCGCTCCGAAGTGATTGCCGAGCACGGCATGGTGGCCACTTCGCAGCCGCTGGTCACCCAGATCGCGCTCGATGTGCTGAAGCGCGGCGGCACGGCAGTCGACGCGGCGATCGCCGCAGATGCCGCGCTCGGGCTGATGGAGCCGACCGGTTCCGGCATCGGCGGCGACCTGTTCGCCATCGTCTGGGATCAGAAAACCGGCAAGCTCTATGGCTACAACGGCTCCGGCCGCTCGCCGCAGTCGCTCACCCTGGAATGGTTCAAGGCGCATGGTTATCAGGATATTCCGCCGCTTGGGCCCTTGCCGGTGTCGGTGCCGGGCTGTGTCGATGGCTGGTTTGCGCTGCATGAGCGCTTCGGAAAACTACCGGTCAAGGACTTGTTGGTGCCGACCATCGCCTACGCGCGGGATGGATTTCCAGTCAGCGAACTGATCGCCTACTACTGGAATCTCTCGGTGCCCAGGCTGTCTCCGTTCCCGGGTTTCAAGGAACAATTCACCCGCGACGGGCAGGGTCCGGCCAAGGGCGAGCTGTGGCGCAACCCGAACCTGGCCAATACCCTGGAGCGTATTGCCAAGGGCGGCCGCGATGCCTTCTACAAGGGCGCGCTCGCCGCCAGCATCGGCGCCTACATCAAGGCCCAGGGTGGTTTCCTGAGCGCCGAGGATCTGGCCCGGCATCAGGGCGAGTGGGTCGAGCCGCTGTCCGTGAACTACCGCGGCTTTGATGTCTGGGAGCTGCCCCCGAATGGCCAGGGCGTGGCCGCCCTGCAGATGCTGAAAATGCTGGAGGGCTTCGATCTGAAGGCGATGGGCTTTGGCAGCAGCGAAGCCCTGCACACCATGATCGAGGCCAAGAAACTGGCCTTCGCCGACCGCGCGCAATACTTCGCCGATCCGGCCTTTGCCGAGCTGCCGCTGGCCGGGCTGCTGTCGGCCGACTATGCCAGCGAACGGCGTGCCCTGATCGACCCGAAGCGCGCGGCACCGAGCGTCGCTGCCGGCCATCCACCGCTGGACGCGGGCGACACCATCTATCTCACCACCGCCGACCAGTGGGGCAATATGGTTTCGCTGATCCAGTCCAACTACCGCGGCATGGGCTCGGGCATGGCCCCGCCCGGGCTCGGCTTCATCCTGCAGGATCGTGGCGAGATGTTCGTGCTCACGGAAGGCCATGCGAATTCGTATGCGCCCGGCAAGCGGCCGTTTCATACCATCATCCCGGCCTTCATCAGCAAGGATGGCAAGCCCTGGGTCAGCTTTGGCGTGATGGGTGGGGCGATGCAGCCGCAGGGCCACGTGCAGATCGTCACCAACCTGATCGACTTCGGCATGGGCCTACAGGAAGCCGGCGACGCGCCGCGCTGGCAGCACGACGGCTCGACCGAACCAACCGGGCAGGCCACCGCCATGAGTAACGGTGGCGAGGTCAACCTGGAAACCGGCTTCGCCTATGAGGCGGTGCGCGGGCTGATGCAGAAAGGCCATAAGGTCACCTTCGCCAACGGCCCCTACGGCGGTTATCAGGCGATCCTGCGCGACCCGGTCAGCGGCGTTTATTATGGCGCCTCGGAAAGCCGCAAGGATGGCCAGGCGGCGGGGTATTGAAACGTGATCAGCGAGGAAACGCTTATGAACAACGCCTGGTACTACGCCGATCAACAACAGCAGCAGCAAGGCCCGGTCGCCGCCGACTGGTTTGCCGCGGCCCTGGGCCGCGGCATCGTCAACGCCAATACCCTGGTCTGGCGCGAGGGACTGCCGGACTGGGCGCCGCTGGCGCAATTTGCCGCCGAGCTCGGGCTGGCGCTATCGCCGACACCGCCGACACCGCCGCTGCTGCCGCGGGCGATGCCGGTGGTCGGCAAGTCTGCGAGCAGTGGTGCGGTCTGGGCGATCGTGATCGTCGGGGTGGTTGTGGTCGGGATTTTCATGCTCGCGATCCTGGCCGCGATCGCCCTGCCGGCCTATCAGGATTACACCGTGCGTGCCAAGGTCAGCAACGCGCTGGTGCGGGGCTATGGCCTCAAACCCGCAGTCGAGGAATTCGTCAGCGCAGAGCAACGCTGCCCGAGCAATACCGATGCCGGGTTTCGGGGCGCCGAAAGTTACGCCGACGCGCAGATCGCTGCGATCCACTTCGGCCAACTGCAATCCGGCGACTGCGCGATCCAGTTGCTGCTCAAGGATTTCGGCGCCACCGCCGGCAAGGAACTGCTCTACGCCCGCGATGCCGAGGGCGAATGGACCGTCACCAGCACCTTGGCCAACAAATACCTGCCGGCATCGATGCGCAAGCCATGATGCTGGCGTCCGCCGATCACGGCAGCGGCTGACCCCTTCTCAGCACCAGCAAGGCGGCGACCGAGACCGCGGCTCCGGCCAGAAACGCGGCGCGGCCGCCGCCTTGTTCCCACATCAGCGCCATCAGGCCGGCGCCGATCACCCCGCCCAGGCCGGAGGAAAATCCATACAGCAGGCTCTGCCCCTTGACCGCGCGCCGGCCCGGGAAAAATGTTTCGATGCGCCGCATCGAACACAGATGGAACAGGGCGAAGCCGAAGGCATGCAGGGTCTGCGCGGCCAGCATCAGCAGCAGGGACTCGGGATACAGCGCGGTGATCAGCCAGCGCAGCACGCTGGCCGCGATGCAGAACTGCATCAGCGCGTGCACCGAGTAGCGGGCAAACAACTGCGCACCGCTCCAGAACAGCGCGATCTCGACCAGCACGCCGAAACCCCAGAGCGCGCCGATGCTGGCGCCGCTATGGCCGGCGGCCTGCAGGTGCAGGGTATAGAACACATAAAACGCCGAGAAGCTGATCTGCATCAGCATCGCCACGACCAGGAAGCGGCGCACCCCGGGACGCCGCCACAGGTGTCCGGCCTGCTCCAGCGAGTCGGCGGTCTCCGGATGGCGATCCAAGCGGTGCGGCCAGGCCGAAGCTGCCATCAAGGCCATCAGCGGCAGGGTGGCCGTTGCGAAGGCCAGACTGCCGATGCGGTCGAGCAGGGCACCAAAGGCGGTCGCGACCACCATGAAGCCGACCGATCCCCATAATCGCGTGCGGCTATAGCGACTGCTGCCGGCGCCGAGCGCGGACACGGTCATCGCCTCGAACTGCGGCAGCAGGGCGTTGAACGAAAGCCCGAATACCGCCATCACCAACAGCAAGGCCGGCACCGAACGCGCCGGCACGAAACCGCCGAACGCGAACACGGTGAATACCGCCCCGCCGACGAACCAGCGACCGGGGCGGCGGGTTTGCGCCAGCACCAATGCCCACAGCGGTGGACCGAGCACCCGGCTGGCGTACCAGATGGCGAGCATCGCGCCGACCACGTAGCCGCCGTGGCCGCGCGCGTCGACGTACCGCCCAATGTACGGCGCGTGCGCACCGAGCGCGGCGAAATAGCATAAGTAGAACAACGCATAACGCAGCGGTGGAGCGTCCATGCGAGCGGGCCGGAGCGGGCGTGGCTGGGGGCGCCCAGCATAGCGAGCGGAACCTGCGGCAGCGCAGGTAGCAACTGTAGGTTGGCGCTGAATGAGTAGGCTGGCGGTGAGTGAGCAGGCTGGCGGTGAGCCAGCCTACCCGAGCGCAGCCGCAACAACGCTATGATCGGCAGCGGGCGCAGCGCCCGAGCCAAAAGCCGAGAAGCATGATGAAACTGCGTCTATTACTGGCGATTGCCGCGATGCTGGCGGTGCAACTGCTGTTGCAGCAGACCTGGCAAGCATGGGCCGGTAGCCCCGACCCGCTCGTCCCGCCGGGTCAGTTGGCGCTCGATAGCGCGATCAGCTCGGGCTTGATCAGCCTGTTCGCGGCCGGACTCGGCGGCTACATCGCCGGGCGCCGCTTTCTGCTGCCGGCGCTGGCGATCTGGGCTTTGCTCTGGCTGGTGACGGGGTACATCCTGTGGCGGATTGCCAATGGCCAGGCCACGGTGCCCGATCTGCTGCAAAGCAATGGGCCGGGCCTGCTGGCGACCCTGTTGGCGACGATCCTCGGCAGCTTGATCGGTGGCGCCCTGCATCGCCCACCCAGCACCGGCAGAGCGGCCAGTGCGATCTAGACGAACCCCGGGATTTGCCGGGTTGTGGGAGCGACGGAACGTCGCGACTGGGCCATCGAAGTGACCGTCGCTACGTTCCGTCGCTCCCACAAACGCGCCAGCGCCCACCCGTTCGAGCCAGCATCGCCGCTTATCGCTGCGCTTTGATCTGCGCTCCGAGCCGCAGCTGGTGGATGCCCGGGCCGGGCAGCAGTGGGGTAATTTCAAGATAACAGCATATCTTGTGACTCGCGTCGGATGCACACTGTGCACTAATCAGTGTGACTGAGTCACCAACCAGTGCATGTAAACTTCATTTGCACCGCAAGTTACGCGT
>JBGSKT010000366.1:0-1658 GCA_041741075.1 Lysobacterales bacterium | reverse complement strand
GTAGCTGTGGGTCCAGGTGTTGCCGGCGCTGGCGATGCTGCGCGGCGCGCCGTCGGCGTAATACGTGCGGCTGATGTCCGGCGTGCTGCCGGGATAATCGGTCAGCGTAGGCCGATTGCGCGCGTCGTAAGCGATGACGATCCGCGCCGAAACCGGCACACTCGCCCGATCGCAACTGCTGGTCGAAGGCAGGTTCTGGCCTTCCGCAGTCCAGGCCAGATTGCCCGCCGCATCGTATTCGAACACCGTCGCCCCGGACTCGGGCTCGATGCGCTTGCACCAACCGACGCTGCGCGCTGGCGTTGTTGGCGCCATCCGCGAGCTTCACAGCGCAACTTCCTGTGGCTATGCAATCATCGGGGACCCTACACGTAGCTCGCGTAGCGGGCGAAGTCGAAGCACCCCTCGGGACCCTTCGACTTCGCGCCTACGGCGCTACGCTCAGGGCGAACGGGTATGGATAGCTGAGGTTTGAGGCTAATCAGGAATCAGGATACAAGATGTGACCCCAGCTTTTTCCGCACTACACGGAGTGATTTACCCCGAACCCGATTTCCTGCGCCTAGCCTCCTTGATCCAGTCAAGAATTATTGCTGGCAACGCAGCAATCTCGCAGATAACAAGAAATACAATAAATGAGATGGGCGGTCTTCCTTTTATTAAAAGCACCATAATATATATTCCAGCGGAAACTACAGCGATATTCACGAAAAATCTCAGACGGGCGGGCATAATGACTCCATTTTTACATAGGATCAGGCTCATCGGTAACCGCGGTTGCGGCATTTATGGCAGTCGCCACGCCATTTGCGATACCTTGGGTCGCCGGTCCAAAGTTCGCACTTCCTCCAGCGCTTCGGGTTGTGTCGGCGATCCCTTGCATCAAGTTTCCAGTCGCCACTCTCTCCGTTTGAGTCAACGTGGCCGCGGCGGCACGGGTCGCAGCTCCCGGCAACTCGGATACAGCACCAGCCAGACCTGACGCCCCACCCCCAATCGCTTGCCCCTGAACAACCTCACCGACCGTCGGTACTCGACCGTCGATCGCTGCGTTGGCATTAACGGCAGCGCCACCAATTGCAGCACCAACAACCACATTCGCACCGATTACACCAGCTGTCGTCGCGGCAGTAGTAGCAATCACGCCTGCGCCACCGGACAGGCCGCCTGCAACCGCGGAGACTGCGACTTTGGGCAAACTGATTTGCGAGACTCTGTCGGAGAATGAACCCTCAGCCTTCGCAACCTGTACGCCAGCGCTAACAGCAGCACCGGCGCCCGCACCAATGGCAATCGGCGCCAACACCGCCAAAAACACAAACCGCCCATCCGGATCCGTAAACCGATACGGATTGTTGTTGGCATACCAATACCGGTTGAAGTTGCCGCCCGATCCCGCATCCGCCGTGACCGGATCGACCGACAGGAAGCGTCCGACGTTCGGATCGTAGTAGCGTTGCTGGGCATATACCAGCCCGGTGTCGGCGTCCATTTCGTGGCCGGTGTATCCCAAGCCATCGAGCGGGCCGCTGATCGGTTCGCCCCAGGGGGCGTAGTCGTTGCGCTTGACGATGCTGCCGCTGGCGCTGCTCTCGGCGACTACGCTGCCGAGCGCGTCGGTGTGCAGGTAGGTGTCGGCCTGCGGAATGCCGTTCACC
>JBGSKT010000365.1:0-1705 GCA_041741075.1 Lysobacterales bacterium | reverse complement strand
ACGCAAGGCGCAGCCAGGCTGGGCCGCGCGCGGCGGTCACCGCCGCGCGCGGGTGCTGTATGCACTGGCGCGGCTGATCCAGAAACATGCGCGCCTGTTCGCGGTGCTGGAATCGCTGGACAACGGCAAGAGCATCCGCGAGACCCGCGATCTGGATATTCCGCTGGCGGCGCGACACTTCTATCACCACGCCGGCTGGGCGCAGTTGCTGGACAGCGAATTTCCCGACTATCGCGCGGTCGGCGTGGTCGGCCAGATCGTGCCGTGGAACTTTCCGCTGTTGATGCTGGCCTGGAAAATCGCCCCGGCGCTGGCCTGCGGCAATACCGTGGTGTTCAAGCCGGCCGAGTTCACTTCGCTGTCCGCGCTGCTGTTCGCGGAAGTCTGTACCCAGGCCGGCGTGCCGGCCGGCGTGGTCAACATCCTGACCGGCGATGGCCGGGTCGGCGAAGCCCTGGTCAAGCATCCCGGCATCGACAAGCTCGCCTTCACCGGGTCGACCGAGGTCGGTCGGCTGATCCGTCGCGCCACCGCCGGCAGCGGCAAGAAACTGTCGCTGGAACTCGGCGGCAAGTCGCCCTACATCGTGTTTGCCGACGCCGATCTGGACGCCGCGGTCGAGGGCCTGGTCGACAGCATCTGGCTGAACCAGGGCCAGGTGTGCTGCGCCGGCTCGCGGCTCTTGGTCCAGGAATCGATCGAACCGCGCTTTCTGGACAAGGTGCGCACGCGCATGGCCAAGCTGCGCATCGACCAGCCGCTGGACAAATCCACCGACATCGGCGCCGTGGTCGATGAAGTTCAGCGCAGCCGCATCAGCGGCCTGGTCGACGCCGCCCGCGCCGAGGGCTGCACCGTGTGGCAGCCGGATACCGCCCTGCCCGCCAGCGGCTGTTTCTATCCGCCGACCCTGATCACCGGCTGCTCGACCAGCGCCAATGTCGCGCAGACCGAGATCTTCGGGCCGGTGCTGGTGGCGATGAGTTTCCGCACCCCGGAAGAGGCCGTGCAGATCGCCAACAACACGGTCTATGGCCTGGCTTCCTGCGTGTGGACCGAATCGATCAGCCTGGCCCTGCATATCGCCCCGCAGATCAAGGCCGGCGTGGTCTGGGTCAACACCGCCAACCAGTTCGACGCCGCCTGCGGCTTCGGTGGCTACCGCGAATCCGGCTTCGGCCGCGAAGGCGGGCGCGAAGGCATGTACGAATATCTGGTCAACCGTGCCGAGGACGCGCGGCCCAAGGCGCCGCTCGCGGTCAGCGGCAAACCGCGGCGCGCGGCCGGCAAAAGCAAAGCCGCAACCCTGCCCGCGGTCGGTATCGACCGCACCGCAAAGCATTACATCGGCGGCGCCCAGCAACGCCCGGATGGCGGTTATAGCCGCCCAGTACACGCCGCCGACGGCCGCCTGCTCGGCGAAGTCGCCGAGGGCAACCGCAAGGACATCCGGAACGCGGTGGAAGCTTCGCACAAGCAATCCGGCTGGGCACAGGCCAGTGCCCACAACCGCGCCCAGGTGCTGTATTTCATTGCCGAGAATCTGAGCGCACGAGCGGCCGAATTCGCCGCCCGCATCGACGCCCAGACCGGGGGCGGCGACGGTGCCCGCGAGGTCGAGGCCAGCATCGAGCGGCTGTTCCACTACGCCGCCTGGGCCGACAAGTACGACGGCCTCGCCCACCAGCCGCCGATGCACGGCATC
>JBGSKT010000364.1:0-2944 GCA_041741075.1 Lysobacterales bacterium | reverse complement strand
GACCCGGCCGCAATCCGGGCAGCGTGACCTGTTTGTGGAGCTGCCGGAACCGGCCGAGACCGCGCCAGGTTTTGTGCGCAGCCCGGCGGTGGCGCCGCGCGCGGGAACCCCGGTGCGCTTGGTGGCGGCACTTAATGGCTTGCTGTTGTTGTCCCTGCTGACCCAGAGCGCCTACGCCAGCCGCAGTCTGTGGCTCAACGACAGTGCCATCCGCCCGTGGCTGGATGCGGCTTGCGAGCACCTGCGCTGCCGCCTGCCGGCACGCCGGGATTTCGGCCAGATCGCGCTGGTCGCGCGCGATGTGCGACCGCATCCCAGCGTCGCCGGGGCGCTGATGATCTCGGCCACTCTGCAGAACCGGGCCGCTTTCATCCAGCCCTATCCGGGCCTGGAAATCACCTTGTCCGACCTCAACGAACGCCGCATCGCGATGCGCCGGCTGGCCCCAGAGGACTATCTAGACGATGCTGCCGCCCTGGCCCGCGGCCTACCACCCGGGGCCACCGCCACCATCGATCTGGAAGTCGCCGATCCCGGCAAGCAGGCGGTGGCCTTCGAATTCAAGTTCCTCTGAGGTTCAGAGGACAGAACCGCCAAAGCCACCATGACTCCGGCTGCTTTTCTCTGTCCTCCGTCGTCTGTCCTCCGTCCTCTGGAAGCGACGTTCCGTCGCTCCCACAATTCTCCCCATTCCCCACTCCCGCCACCGCGCTTGACCTGGAACACAGCCAGAACCTATAAGATTCTGCTGTCCACAAGCTTGGCCCGACCATGAAGATTTCCCCGCTGGGTGCGCTGACGCAGAGCAGCGTAGTGTTGCGAGCGCACGATCCCGGACGCAGCCGGCGCCGCTGGCTGCTGCTAGCCGTGCTGTGGCTGCTATCGCTGGCGGCGACCTGGCTGCTCGCCTCGCACTACGCCGCGCCGCGCCTGCGCACGCTGGAATCCGAAATGGTTCAGGCGCGCGAGCAACTGGTCGGCCTGCAGCGCGATTTGCAGGAAGCCCGGCGCAAGCTCAGCTTCAGCGAGAAATCCGAACAGGTGTCGGGCACCGCCAACCAATCCCTACAGGCCACCCTGCGCGCCAACGAAGAGGAAATCGCCTCGCTGCGCAACGACATCGGCTTCTATCAACGCCTGATGGAAGGCAAGGCCGGGCGCAAGGGCCTCTCCATACAGTCGCTCGGCCTGAGTCCGATCGCCGGTGGCCGTGGCTTCAACCTGCACGCCACCCTGACCCAGAATCTGCGCAAGGGCGAGCTGACCAGCGGCAGCGCCGAGGTCCACATCGAAGGCATGCAGGGTCGTGACCTGGTCAACCTGGACTGGGCACAATTACCCGATCACCAACCGGCAGATGCGCTACTCTTCAGCTTCAAGTATTTTCAGCAGCTGTCGGGAAGCTTCCTGCTGCCAGATGGCTTCACACCGAACCGGATCAAACTGAAGGTTGCCTCCCGACAGGGCGACAACAATGCAGTCGAGTTGGCTTGGGCCGAGGCGATTGGCAACGGTGCCGATGGCGATGATGGCGCCCCCTATCGCTAGCCCAGTGCCGGGCGGGATTTCTGGCCAGCCAGACCGGCGCGTCCAACCACCCGGCGGAGTGAATCGGCGCTGCGCGCCGGTGTCGACCGGCTCTACCGATCCCGTACCACGGAGCGAAAATCCATGTTTGGCAGCAAAGACAAAACCGTTCGGCCGAGCACCGACATCGACACCCTGATTGGCGCCCGCACCACGATCCGCGGCGACGTGCATTTCTCCGGCGGGCTGCGCATCGATGGCCGGGTCATTGGCGGCCTGATCGCCGACGCCGCCGACGCGGTATTGATGGTCTCCGACCAGGGCGTGATCGAGGGCGGGGTGAATGCCCCGCATCTGGTGATCAACGGCCGTATCACCGGCGATATCGTGGCCAGCGAGCGCATCGAACTGGCCGCGCAGGCGCGCATCGACGGCAACATCACCTACAAACTGCTGGAAATGGCCGCCGGCGCCCAGATCAATGGCCGCATCGTCCGCGATCAACCGGCGGCCAAAACCACGCCGGACGGCGCGTACAAGGCCGTTACCGCCGAGGCCAACGGAGCCGCCGGCAAAAGCGCATCGGCGCTGGCAGTCAAGGCTGAAGGCAAATCCCAGTCCCGACTCGATGCCCGGGGCGCTTGAACCCGGCCACATCTGCCGCATTTAAGACCGCCAAGGAACCAAGGAATCCGCAAACACCATGACCGCAGCCAGCCCCAGCACCGAAGCCAGCGTCGACTTCACCGCCGCCGCGGCGCGCAAGGTGAGCCAGTTGATCACCGAGGAAAACAATCCCGAGCTCAAGCTCCGGGTGTATATCCAGGGTGGCGGCTGCTCCGGTTTCCAGTACGGGTTCGCGTTCGAAAACGCGGCGGCCGAAGACGACTTCCACTTCGTCCGCGATGGCGTGACCCTGCTGGTCGACGCCACTTCGATGCAGTATCTGGTCGGCGCCGAGATCGATTATCGCGAGGACCTGCGCGGTGCCCAGTTCGTGATCAAGAATCCCAACGCCAAGACCACCTGTGGTTGTGGCTCTTCGTTTACCGCCTGAGCACCGGTGCCGTTCGCCTTTACCCGGTTTCCCCTGCACCGTGCCGGCGAGGCGCGCGAGGACCAGGGCTGGCTGCGTGGCCGTTTTGATTCGCGCGCCGCGCGGGCCTTGCTGCTCGCTGCCGATGGCCGCATCCTGATCGGACTTCCGGATCGGCAGTTGCTCGGCCTGCCGCTCGATCTGCTGCGCGAGCGTTTCGACTTCGCCCAGTTCAGTTTTCTCGGCGAAAAGGACGACATCGCCATGTTCGCGCTGACCGTGAGCGTCGAACGGGCCGAGGAACTGGCGTGCGAATTCAACGCCGAGGCGACCGATCTGCGCGTAGCCGCGGCCGACATGGCGGCCGAAGACGCCGCCACC
>JBGSKT010000363.1:0-3631 GCA_041741075.1 Lysobacterales bacterium | reverse complement strand
GCCGCCTGCTGCTGCGGATCGCCGACATCATGCATACCGGCGCCGCCATTCCCCGGGTGGCGCGCGCGGCCAGTGCCTCCGATGCCCTGGTCGAGATGACCCGCAAGGGACTCGGCATGACCGCCGTGGTCGACGCCGATGGCCAGCTGGCCGGGATCTTCACCGACGGCGATCTGCGCCGGGCGGTGGACGACGCCGAGATCGATCTGCGCCGCACCCCGGTCGCCGAACTGATGACCGCCAACCCGAAATCGGTACAACCCGAGCAGCTCGCGGTCGAAGCCGCCAAGTTGATGGAAGACCACAAGATTCATGCCCTGCTGGTGCAAGACGACCAGGGTGTGCTGGTCGGCGCGCTCAATATTCACGACCTGTTGCGCGCGCGTGTGGTCTGATCCACCGATCAACTGGAGCAAGCATGCCGCAAAGCCCTGCCCGCATGGATCTGCACGCCCGCGCCCAGCGCGTCCGGGTCGCCTGCTTCGATGTCGATGGCGTGCTCACCGACGGCCGCCTGTGGATGAATGAGCAGGGCGTCGAACTGAAGGGCTTCCACGTCCACGACGGACTCGGGCTGAAGCGGCTGCGCGAGCAGGGCATCGAGGTCGCCCTGATCAGTGCCCGACGCAGCGAGTGCGTGAGCCTGCGCGCGCAGGAACTGGGCATCCACCTGCTGTTCCAGGGCCAGACCGACAAGTTGACCTGCTTCGAACAACTGCTGATGGGCCTGCAATTGAACGCCGATCAGGCCGCCTATACCGGCGACGACCTGCCCGACCTGCCGGTGCTGGAATGCGCCGGTCTGGCGGTCGCGGTGGCCAATGCGGTGACCGCGGTAAAGACCGCCGCGCACTGGATCACCGAGCGCGAAGGCGGCAACGGTGCGGTACGCGAGGTCTGCGAATTGATCCTGACGGCGCAGGGGCCAGAACCCGACAGCCAGGGAGCGTTGGCCTGATGCGTCTGCGCGATGCGCTGGTGCTGTTCCTGCTGTCGCTCGCGCTCGGGCTGAGCAGTTGGCTGCTGCTCAAGCAGAAGCCCGACGACACCCCGCAATTCGTCGGTCCGCCGCGCAGCGACTACCAGTTGCAGAATTTCAGCCTGCAAAGTTTCGACGAGCACGGCAAGCTGGCGTTCCAGCTCGAAGGGCCGCGCCTGATCCACGACGACCAACGCCGCAGTTACGACGTCGATCTGCCCGAATTCCTGTTCTACACCAGTTCCGGTGGCGCCTGGAAGGCAAACTCGCGCAAAGCCGCGATCGACATCAAGACGCGCAAGGTGGCGATGCGCGACCAGGTGCACTGCACCCCGGTGGCCGGCGCCGACCGCCTGCCCTGGGTGTTGACCACCGAGGCGCTGGACGCCGACCCGGACCGCAAGACCCTGAGCAGCGAGCTGGCGGTGACCTTGACCAGACCCGGCTCTATACTGCGCGGGATCGGACTCACCGCCCAACTCGACAGCAAACAATTCGACCTCGCCGCAGCGGTTCGCGGCACTTTCAAGGCCAACCATGACTAAGCCCACACGATTTGCCCTGTTGTTGCTCGCCGTGGCCATGCCGGCTGCGGCCCTGAAGAGCGACCGCGACCAGGAAATCCTGATCGACGCCGACCGCAGCGCCGGCACCATCGATGCGACCGAGCTGTTCGGCCATGTCCGCATCGACCAGGGCAGCCTGAAGATCCGCTCCGATCACGCCAAAATCGAACTGATCGACGGCGAGACCCAGCGCGTCCAGTTCGACGGCGAGCCGGCCACGCTGGAACAGGCGCTGGATGACCACCAAGGCCTGCTCAAGGCGCAGGCCAAAAAAATCGATTACAAGGTCACCGATAAAAAAGTGGTGCTGACCGGCAATGTCGTGGTGGAACGGCCGCGCGGCACCATTACCGGCGCGCGCATCGTCTATGACCTGGACAGCGGCTACATCGACGCCGGCGAAGTCGGCCACCGTGTGCACCTCACCATCAAGCCCAAGCCCAAACCGCCCGCCCCGGTCGCCCCAGCGGCGGACGCCGCAGGCGAACCCGGTGCGGACACGGAGAAGCACTGATGCTGTGTGCGCGCAATCTGAGCAAGCGCTACCAGCAGCGGGATGTGGTCAAGGGCTTTTCGCTCGATCTGGACCCTGGCGAATGCATCGGCCTGCTCGGCCCGAACGGCGCCGGCAAGACCACCTGTTTTTACATGGTCGTGGGTTTGATCGCCTCGGATGCCGGTCGCATCCTGCTCGACAACAAGGACGTGACCCAGTTGCCGATGCACGCGCGCGCGCGGCTCGGGCTCGGCTATCTGCCGCAGGAGCCGTCGATCTTTCGGCACCTGTCGGTCGAAGACAATCTGTACGCGGTACTCGAACTGCGCAAATCACTCAGCCGGCAGCAGCGTCGCGACGAATGCAATTCCCTGCTCGACGACCTGCAGATCCAGCACGTACGCAAGCAGAAGGGCCAGAGCCTGTCCGGCGGCGAGCGGCGTCGGGTCGAAATCGCCCGGGCACTGGCGGCCAGGCCGCGCTACATGCTGCTCGACGAGCCGTTCGCCGGGGTCGATCCGATCTCGGTCAACGAGATCCAGAAGATTGTGGTGCACCTGAAGGACCGCGGCATCGGCGTGCTGATCACCGACCACAATGTCCGCGAAACCCTGGGCATCTGCGACCGCGCCTATATCCTGAGCGGCGGCGAATTGCTGGCCGAAGGCACGCCGACCCAGGTACTCGCCGACCAGCGCGTGCGCGAGGTCTACCTGGGCAAGGATTTCCGCATGGCCTGATCGAGGGCAAGGCCAGAGGACAGACGGACAGCAAGAGCCGTCGCCCCGGCGCCGGCCGGGGCCCAGTGCTGACCTCTACGGAGGTGTTGAGAACTGGGTCCCGGCGTTCGCCGGGACGACGCCATCCCCTTTCCCCCGCCACGGGCTGCCCGCTAAGATCGCCGCATGGACGCAGTTGACCCACCCCAGGATTCGCAGGAAGCGGATCTGGTGGATTTCGCCAGACTTCGATCGGACCTCGATCGGGCGCTGCCCCGCCTGTTGCCGCTGATCTACAGCGATCTGCGCCGGCTGGCCTCGGCACAGCGTCGGCGTCTGCATGCCTCGGCTACGCTCAGCACCACCGCGGTGGTCAGCGAGCTCTATCTGCGGCTGGCGCAGTCGGGGGGAATCGAAGTTGCCGGTCGTCGGCATTTTTTTGCCCTGGCGGCGCTGGCCATGCGCCAGATCCTGACCGACCACGCGCGCCGTGCGGTGCTCAAGCCCGAGGCCCAGCCCAACGAGCAACTGGAAGGCCTGGTGTTCGATGATCCGCAACGGGTTCTGGAAATCGACAATCTGCTGGGCCAGCTCGAGGCACACCAGCCGCGTCTGGCCCAGGTGGTGACCTGCCGCTATTTTGGCGGCTACAGCGAAATCGAGACCGCCGAAATACTCGGCGTCGCCGTGCGCACTGTGCAACGCGACTGGAGCCGGGCCAGAATCTGGATGGGCAGCGCGGTGTCGGTGCTGCCGCAATGATGGTTTCCGGCGATCCCATCTCCGATCCATGGCTGGACCTGCTGCTGGATGCGGTGGAGCGCGCCGGCAGCGGCGCGGGCCAGGCCGTGGCCGTAGTGCGCGCCGAGCT
>JBGSKT010000362.1:0-4543 GCA_041741075.1 Lysobacterales bacterium | reverse complement strand
CCTTGCCCACTTCGTCGACCATATCGGCGATGGTGATGAAATTGCCCGCGCGCCTGGCCAGTGCCGGCCGGTTCGCCGGCTGCAGCGAGCAGGACTATCAGGCACGCCTCGACCGCGAAATCGGGGTGATCGTCAGCATGGGCTTCGCCGGCTACTTCCTGATCGTCGCCGACTTCATCAACTGGGCCAAACAGAACGACATCCCGGTCGGCCCCGGGCGCGGCTCCGGCGCCGGCTCGCTGGTCGCCTGGGCGCTCGGCATCACCGATCTCGACCCGATCCGCTACGACCTGCTGTTCGAGCGCTTTCTCAACCCCGAGCGCGTGTCGATGCCCGACTTCGACATCGACTTCTGCATGGACAAGCGCGACCGCGTGATCCAGTACGTGGCCGATCGCTACGGCCGCGAGCGGGTCAGCCAGATCATCACTTACGGCACGATGGCCGCCAAGGGCGTGCTGCGCGATACCGGGCGGGTGCTCGGCATGGGTTACAACCAGGTCGACAGTGTCGCCAAATTGATCCCGCGTACCCTCGACATCACCCTCGACCAGGCGATCGCCGAGTCCTCGGAACTGGCCGCCCGCATCGAAGCTGAAGACGAGGTGGCAACCCTGATCGAACTGGCGCGCAAGCTCGAAGACCTGACCCGCAACGCCGGAACGCACGCCGGTGGCGTGGTGATCGCGCCATCCGACCTGACCGATTTCTCGCCGCTGTACTGCATCGAGGAAGGCGCGCCGCTGGTCACCCAATTCGACAAGGACGACGTCGAAGCGGTCGGTCTGGTCAAGTTCGACTTTCTCGGCCTGCGCACGCTGACCATCATCGACTGGGCGGTAAAGGCGATCAACCCGCTGCGCGCCGCGGCCGGCGAAGGCGCGCTCGACATGCTGGCGCTGCCACTCGACGATCCGGCCACTTACGCACTGCTCGCGCGCGGCGAGACCACCGCGGTGTTCCAGTTCGAATCGCGCGGCATGAAAGACTACATACGCAAGCTGCAACCGGAACTGTTCGAAGACCTGATCGCACTCGCCGCCCTGTACCGGCCCGGCCCGCTCAACTCCGGCATGGTCGATGACTTCATCAATCGCCGCCACGGCCGGGCCCTGGTCAGCTATCCGCACCCCAGCCTGGAAGCGATCCTGAAGCCGACCTACGGTGTGATCGTGTATCAGGAACAAGTCATGCAGATCGCGCAGGTGCTGGCCGGCTATTCGCTCGGCGGCGCCGACCTGCTGCGCCGCGCGATGGGCAAGAAGAAACCCGAAGAAATGGCCAAGGAACGGATCAAGTTCGAGTCCGGCGCTGCCGACAACGGCATCAATCCGCGCGTGGCCTCGGCGATCTTCGATCTGATGGAGAAGTTTGCCGAGTACGGCTTCAACAAATCGCACTCGGCCGCCTACGCCCTGGTCGCCTACCAGACCGCCTGGCTCAAGGCGCATTACCCGGCCCAGTTCATGGCCGCCGTGTTGTCCGCCGAAATGGACAATACCGACAAGCTCGGCGGTCTGCTCGACGACGCGCGCGCGTTCGGGTTGGTGGTCGCGCCACCGGACAGCAACGGCGGCGGCTATCGTTTTGAGGCCGGCGTCGACGGCCACGTGCGTTACGGCCTGGGCGCGATCAAGGGGGTCGGCGCTGCCGCCTGCGAAGCGATCGTGGCCGAGCGCGAGCGCCACGGCCGCTACCGGGATCTGGCCGATTTCTGCCGCCGGGTCGAGGCCGGCAAAATCAACAAGCGCGTGCTCGAAGCGCTGATCCTGTCCGGCGCCGTGGACAGCCTTGGCGAGACCCGCGCCACCCTGATGGCGCACCTGCCGGAAGCGATGAAAGCGGCCGAACAGCAGGCTCGCAATCATGAGTCCGGCCAGATCGATATTTTTGGCGGCGCACAGTCGACGATCACCCCGCTCACCATCAACCGCCTGCCGGAATGGCCGGTCGCCGAGCGTCTGCGCGGCGAGCGCGACACCCTCGGACATTTCCTGAGCGGCCATCCGATTGACGCCTGCCGGCACTGGCTGAAACAACTAAGCTCGGCCAGCCTGGGCGAGATCGAGGCGCTGTGGCGCAGCAGCCAGGGCGGCATGGAACGCCATCGCGGACGCATGGAACTGCCGGTGGTGCTGGCCGGCATCGTTGCCACCGGCCTGCGCCGGCACGGCGATGTGCTGGCCTTCGCCCCACTCGACGACGGCAGCGGCCGGGTCGAAATGACGCTCGGTCGCGAACTACTGAACGAGTCCGCCGCCCTGTTCGCCAAGGACGAAGTGGTGATCGTCGAAGGCGGGCTGAGCGCCGATGAGTTCAGCGGCGGCTTCCAGATCCGCGTGCGCCAGGCCTGGTCGCTGGCGCAGGCACTGGAACGCTTCGCGCGCGGCCTGCGCATCAGCGTCAGCGGCGCAAGCGCCGCCCTGGTCGATCAACTCGCCGCCAGCCTGTCCCCACTCAACAGCGGCACCACCCCGATCCGCATCGGCTACCGCAATGCCAGCGCCCAGTGCGATCTGCAACTGGGCGACGACTGGCGGGTGCGCATCGTTCCCGAAATCATTGAACGACTGGCCGCCCTGCCCGGCGTAGCCGCGGTCGAACTGGTCCTGGGCCGCGCCAGCAGCGGGCGGTGAGGCGTAGAGGCGACCCTTGTGGTCGCCCTGGCATGGGCAGGCACAAGGCCTGCCCCTACGGTCGCCCCCGGTTTGTAATCAGGCCACCAGACCAGTGAAACAATCCTCGATCCGCTGCTTGAGCGTGCTGTCGATGCGCGGCAGCAACTCCATCGCGGCGAGGTTTTCGCGCAACTGCTCGGCCCGGCTGGCGCCCAGGATCACCGTGGTCACGCGTGGATTGCACAGGCACCAGGCGATCGCCAATGGCGCGGCACTGACGGCAAGTTCGCGGGCCAGCGCCTGGAAGCGGGCGACCGCCGCCAGGCGCTGTTCGCGATCGACCAGGACCAACTCCTGCAGCCAGCGGTGCGGCTCGCTGCCCAGGCGCGAATCCTCTGGAATGCCCTGGTTGTATTTACCGCTGAGCAGGCCGGAGGCAAGCGGCGACCAGACCGTGGTGCCGAGCCCGGCGTCGGCATACAGCGGCGCGTATTCGTGCTCGACCCGCTGCCGATGGAACAGGTTGTACTGCGGCTGCTCCATCCGCGGTGGCTCGAGCCCCTGGCTGTGGGCGATGCGCACCGCTTCGGCGATTTCGGCCACGCCCCACTCGCTGGTGCCCCAGTACAGCACCTTGCCCTGGCGAACCAGGGTATCCATGGTCGTGACCACTTCGACGATCGGCACCTCGGGGTCGGGCCGATGGCAGAAGTACAGGTCCAGATACTCCACCCGCAACCGGACCAGAGCCGCGTGGCAGGCATCGACCAGGTGCTTGCGCGACAGGCCGCGCTGGGTCGGCAACGGGGTCGCCACCGAGCCGAAATAGGCCTTGCTGGATACGCAGAAACTGTCGCGCGGCAGGCGCAGGTCGGCGAGCACGTCGCCCATGATGCGTTCCGATTCGCCGGCGCCATAGGTCTCGGCATTGTCAAAGAAATTTACCCCGTGATCGAAGGCGAGCGCGCACAACTCGCGCGCCTCGGCCCGCCCGAGCGAAACCCCGAAGGTGGCCCAACTGCCCAGCGACAGCGCCGACATCGGCAGGCCGGTGGCACCCATGCGACGGTATTCCATGACGGTCTCCCTGGCTTGATGACGAGCGGCCCGGACCGCGACCCGGATAGCTGCGCCGCTTGCGACGCGGCAGATGGATTGCCGACCCGGGCCGGGCGCTCGATTGATTGTGGCCGAACGCCCGGCAATTGACTACACTCGGGCCACGCTGGCCGTGAACCCGGCCTCAGCGGTGAAGCCCCGTACACCATAAAGCAACCAAGGAATCCCATCCATGCACAAGAAAACTCTGTTCGTGTCCGTGCTGGCGCTGGCGCTGGCCGGCAATGTCTACGCCCAGGACGAGGAAGCGGACGCCGAAGAAGCTTCCGGTCCGTACACCTTCTCGATCACCGGCACCTTCGTTACCGACTACGTCTGGCGCGGCGTTTCGCAGTCGCAGGAAAACGCGGCCCTGCAGGGCTCGTTCGACTTCTCGCACGAATCCGGCTTCTACGCCGGCATCTGGGGTTCGAGTGTGGACTTCACCCCGAAGAGCACCCTGCCCGAGGACGAAGATGGTGCCGATACCGAAATCGATTTGTACGTCGGTTTCAGCCGTGATTTCGCCGACAAGTGGAACTACGACATCTCGGCGATCCGCTACGCCTACCCCGGCCTGAACCGCGACGTGTCGACCATCACGCCGGACAATCCGCGCGGCGACAAGCGCGATTTCAGCTACAACGAGTTCATCGGCAAACTCACCTACAACGAATGGCTGACCGGCACCGTGGCCTATTCCTACGACGCCTTTGCCGCGGGCGAGGACAGCCTGTACACCGCGCTGAATGCCAGCTACGAGACCCCGTGGTATGGGATCAGCGTCACCGGTGAAGTCGGCTACTACGACTTCAGTAATTTCGATG
>JBGSKT010000361.1:0-6035 GCA_041741075.1 Lysobacterales bacterium | reverse complement strand
CGCGGTCCACCGGTGCCGGCGTCGCCGTGGTGCCTGCCGACGCGGTGGTCGCGCTCGCACGCTGCCCCGACAGCCAGGCATTGAGCGCAGCCAGTTGGCTGGCGCTGAGTTGGTCGATGCCGCTGGCGGCGCGTTCTTCGGCGCTCATCGCCTGTTCGATCGGAACCTGGGCAGCCGCCGAGACGGCAAGCAGGGAAAGCGCGGCAAAGGCAAGGACACGCAGGGACATGAACAACCTCATGGGCAGCAGGAAGTAACCGGGCATCGAGTGTAGCCGAGGCCGCTGCGCGAAGGGACAGACGCGACCTTGTGGGAGCGACGGGGTTCAGAGGACAGCGCACCGATGTTGCTTTGGAGCTTCTGTCCGCTGAACCCCGTCGCTGCGCAATTCCCGCCGACGGCATTCTTAGCGCAAAGCCTGCGCGTGGCGGGCCAGGCGCAGCCAGGTGTCGACCACGGTGTCCGGGTTCAGCGAGATCGATTCGATGCCCTGGTCGAGCAGCCATTCGGCCAGGTCCGGGTGATCGCTCGGCCCCTGGCCGCAGATGCCGATGTACTTGCCGCGGGCACGGCAGGCCTTGATCGCCATCGACAGCAGCGCCTTGACCGCGTCGTTGCGCTCATCGAACAGGCTGGCGACCAGGGCGGAATCCCGATCCAGGCCCAGGGTGAGCTGGGTCAGATCATTGGAGCCGATCGAAAAGCCATCGAAATGGTCGAGGAACTGGTCGGCGAGCAGGGCGTTCGAGGGTAGCTCGCACATCATGATTACCTTGAGCCCGTTCTCGCCACGCACCAGGCCGTTCTCGGCCAGCACCGCGATCACCCGCTCCGCCTCGGATACCGTGCGCACGAACGGGATCATCAGCCAGGCATTGTCGAGGCCCATGGTCTGGCGGACCTTGCAAAAGGCCCGGCATTCCAGCGCAAAGGCTTCGGCGAAGCCGGGATCGACATAGCGGCTGGCGCCACGGAAACCGAGCATCGGGTTTTCTTCGATCGGTTCATAGGCCTTGCCGCCGATCAGGTTGGCGTATTCGTTGGACTTGAAGTCGGATCGCCGGACGATCACCGGATTCGGCGCGAAGGCGGCGGTGATGGTGGCGATGCCTTCGGCCAGACGGTCGACATAGAAACTCACCGGATCCGCGTAACCGGCCATGCGCTCGCGGATCGCCGCCTGGGTGGCGGCGTCCTGGTGGCCGAAATTGAGCAACGCCTTCGGGTGCACGCCGATGTGGCTGGCGATGATCATTTCCAGCCGGGCCAGGCCGACCCCGGCATTCGGCAGCATGGCGAAATCCAGCGCGCGCTCCGGGTTGGCCACGTTCATCATGATCTTGAGCGGGGCCGCAGGCATCGCGCCCAGGTCCGCGCTGATCACCTCGAAGTCCAGTCTGCCGGCAAAGATCTGCCCGTTGTCGCCTTCGGCGCAGGACACCGTCACTTCGCTGTTGTCGGGGATGCGGTTTTGCGCATCACCGCAGCCGACCACGGCCGGCACACCGAGCTCGCGAGCGATGATCGCGGCGTGGCAGGTGCGGCCGCCGCGGTTGGTGACGATCGCCGAAGCGCGCTTCATCACCGGTTCCCAGTCCGGATCGGTCATGTCGGCGACCAGCACGTCGCCGGGCGCGACCCGGGCCATGTCGGCGAGACTGCGAATTACCCGGGCGGTGCCGGTGCCGATCTTCTGTCCGATCGCGCGGCCCTGGCACAGCAGCGGCCCGCGTCCGCGCAGGTGGAAGCGCTCCAGCGTGGTCGCGCGGTTGCGGGATTTCACCGTTTCCGGACGCGCCTGCACGATGAAAAGTCTTCCGCTGACGCCGTCCTTGGCCCATTCGATATCCATCGGCCGCTGGTAATGCGCCTCGATCTTCAAGGCCTGGCGCGCCAGTTCGTGCACGTCGGCATCGCTGATCGAGAATTGTCGTGCGAGTTCGGGCGGGGTCGGCTCGGTGCGCACGCGTTCGGCGGGCTGGTCCGAATAGACCATGCGGATCGCCTTGCTGCCGAGTTGCCGGCGCAGGATCGCCGGAAAGCCCCGGCCCAGGGTTGGCTTGTAGACATAGAACTCGTCCGGGTTGACCGCGCCCTGGACGACAGTCTCGCCAAGCCCGTAGCCGGAAGTGATGAACACCACATCGGCAAAGCCGGACTCGGTATCCAGCGTAAACATCACCCCGGCGGCGCCGACATCGGAGCGCACCATCAGCTGGACGCCGGCCGAGAGGAACACGTCCTCGTGCTTGAACCCCTGATGCACGCGATAGGCGATGGCGCGGTCGTTGTACAGCGAGGCGAACACCTCTTTGACCTTGGCGACCACGCTATCGGCGCCGACCACGTTGAGGAAGGTCTCCTGCTGGCCGGCGAACGAGGCATCCGGCAGGTCTTCGGCGGTGGCCGAGGATCGCACCGCGACCGCGACTTCGCCGCCGCCGTTGTCGGCGCACAGAAGCGCGTAGGCATCGCGCAGGGCAGCATCGAAGGCCGGCGACAGCGATGCCGCGATCACCCAGCCGCGAATCTCGGCACCGGCCCGGCCCAGCGCGTCGACGTCCTCGACATCGAGCGCGCCCAACCGGTCGAAGATGCGCTGGTGCAACTTGTTATCGGCGATGAAGCCGCGAAAGGCATTGGCGGTGGTCGCGAAGCCGGTCGGCACCGACACCCCGAGCGCGCCCAGATTGCCGATCATCTCGCCGAGCGAGGCGTTCTTGCCGCCGACCTGGGCCAGGTCGGCCATACCGAGGTGATCGAGACTGCGAATAAGATCGGACATCGGGGTGCTCCTGGGGGACAGGGCCGGCGCAGATCGCCGCTGGCGTGGGGGTGCGGTCCGCGGTTCGCGGTCCGGGTAGCCGCCCATGATCGGGAATAACACCAGAGACAGCAAGTGTTCGCCGATTCGGTCGGTGTGCTGGCAATAGTGCTTGCGTCGTGGCCCGGGCTGGGGCAGGCTCGGAAAACCTTCTCCGCATCGGCAACCGGCATGCGTCGCATCGTATTCTACATTTCCGACGGCACCGGCATCACCGCCGAAACCATCGGCCACAGCGTGCTGACCCAGTTCGATAGCATCGAATTCGACAGCCAGCGCCTGCCATTCGTGGATTCTGCCGAAAAGGCCGTGCTCGCGGCGATCCGCGTGCGCGCCGAGGGCGAACGCCGCGGCCAGCGACCGATCGTGGTCAACACCGTGGTCGATCCCGAACTGACCCGGATCCTGGCCGAGAGCGGGGCGTTGATGCTCGACGTGTTCGCGCCGTTCATTGCGCCGCTGGAACAAGAACTCGGGGTGCCACGCCAGTCGCATGTCGGCAAGGCGCACGGCATGGTCAATTTCGCCGAGTACGAAACGCGCATCAACGCGACCAACTACACCCTGACCCACGACGACGGGGTCGAACTCAACTACGCCGATGCCGACCTGATCCTGGTCGGGGTATCGCGTTCGGGCAAGACCCCGACCTGCCTGTATCTGGCCCTGCATTTTGGCATCAAGGCGGCCAACTACCCGCTCACCCCGGACGACCTGGACCGCCAGGAGTTGCCGGCCGTGCTGAGCCGCTACCGCGACAAGCTGTTCGCCCTGACCATCGACCCCGGGCGTTTGCAGCAGGTGCGCGAGCAGCGGCGGCCGGGCAGCCGCTACGCAAAGATGGAGCAGTGTCGTTATGAGGTCGATGCGGCCGAGCGGCTGATCCGACGCGAGCGCATCAGTGTGCTCAGCACGACCAATACATCGATCGAGGAAATCGCCAGCAAGGTGCTGCAGACCCTGGGCATCGAACGCCAGTTGTTTTGAGCGGCGGGTCCAGGTCCGGCGCATTACTATACGCCTTGTTGGCGGCAACGCACAGACTGGTGCCGGCGCGTCTGCTTGCTACCATCGAAGCATGCACAGCGCCGCCACCGAACGCCTGATCGCCCCGCCCAGCCGCTTCGCCTGGCTGATGGGGCTGTATGGCGAAAACTACTGGACCCTGACCCGTCTGCTCGGCCCGCAGCAACTGGCGCCCGGCGCCTATGTGTCGGTTGGCAGCCAGGGCTTCCCGCTGCACATCGACCTGCTCGAACGCGCGCCGTTCACCATCGAGTTCAAATTATCCTATGCGCTGATCGACGCGCACAGTCAGCGCCCGAATCCTTCAGCGCATGTGCGCTTCTACCTGGACGCGCGCGTCGCCGAAGTCACCGCCTGCCATCGCGGCAGCCGCATCGAACACGCGCTCGGTCGCGGCGCCGACAGCGACGCGGTGCTGCGTCATCGTCTGCGCATGAACGTGTTTCTGCAGAAATGGCTGGCCTATCTGGAGCACTGCGGACATTCCCGCTTCGGCTGCGAGCGGAGGTAGCCGAACCGGGCCCCGACATTCGCCAGGGCGACGGCAGTAGGGCGGATAAGCGCAGCGCGTCCGGTCCAGAGGACAGCAGACGGATGACCGAGGACAGCAGTGGGGCGGATACGCGCAGCGCATCCGCCAGAAACCGGACCGCGCCCGGATAACGACTTATCCGGAGGCAGCCAGCGGGCCAACGCGATCGCTGGCGCCAGGCTCGCGCCGCAGGCGGCAGAGCAGGGCGAAATTGGCATAGCAGAAGAAAAATGCTGCGACCACGTCAACCGTGTAGTGCGCATGCTGCAACAGCAGGGTGGTGGCCACCACCAGGGTCAGCAGCAGGAACACCAGCCGGCGCAGGGTGCCCTCGGCGACCAGGAACAGGATGAACAGGGTCGAAGTGTGCCCAGAGAAAAACAGATCGCGGGTCAGGGTCTGGCCGGAACCGAAGAACTCGACCACCGGATCGCGCAACAGGATCAACTGGGCCGGCGGATCGAGCGGCAGCAGGTACATGACCAGCATCCGCGACAGCACCATCATCAGATAGAGCTGCAGGGCGAAAGTGAGTCGCCCGGGCTGCGGCAACAGGGTCAGAATGCCGCCGATGATCGAACCGTAGATCAGGCTGAAGGTGAGCCAGGTCAAGTCGATCGGCTTGAACAGGCGCAGCAGCGGGTCATCCAGCACCGCGCCGGGGCGGTGTTCGACGAAGATCAGAAAACGGGTCAGCACGGTCAGCGTGAGCACCAGCAGGATCAGGCTGAGCACCAGCTCGCGGCGGCGGTCGCGGTCACTGAGGAAGTCTTTCCACTGGCGTTTGGTCATGGCAGGCGTTGGGCCGTTGGCGGAGCGGGTGGGCAGGGGGGGCGGATACTACACAACATCCGCTGCCGGCCGCTGAACGGATGGGATGCGCTGCGAATGTGGCGCACAGCGCTGACCCGGCCCGAATTCCGGCCAGAACCCGTTGTGCGCTGCATTCTAGCGGTGCCGCAGGTGCGAAACCAGTCGCTGGTCGGGAGTCGGGAGTGGGGAGTGGGGAGTGGGGAGTGGGGAGTGGGGAGTGGGGAGTGGGGAGTGGGGAGTGGGGAGTGGGGAGTGGGGAGTGGGGAGTGGGGAGTGGGGAGTGGGGAGTGGGGAGTGCCATTGTGGGAGCGACGAAACGTCGCGACTGTCACCGAAGTCGGCAGTCGCGTCATTTCGTCGCTCCCACAGGAAAGCATTTCCCCCCTCTCCATTCCCGACTATCGACCTGGCAAATATCTCCAGATCGAAATATTTCTCCGGTTGCGATTTTTCGATCTTGCGTTATGCTCCCGACGGTATCCGCGCAGGGCGGCAAACAGGGGTAATCGTTATGCAAGGGACCACCCGTCTGGCGGCCGCCGCCTTGATCGCATTGCTTGCCTTCGATACCCAGGCGCAGACCCGATATTCGGTGTATGTAGACAGCGACGACAATGTCGCTACCGGCTGCACCCTGAGCCTGCCCGGTGGCAACTTTGCCGGTGCCGACAGCCGGCTTGAAGCGGTCATTGCAACCGGTGCCAGCCCGACCGTGACCAGTCTCAGCCTGTCCGGCTGCAGCGGCGGCGTGTTTCCGGCTGGCAGCGTGATCGGTGGCGGCTATGCGGTCGGCGCCAACAATGGCAGCGGCGGCGCCGACGTGGTCGAGCTCGCTGGCCC
>JBGSKT010000360.1:0-2832 GCA_041741075.1 Lysobacterales bacterium | reverse complement strand
GACGCGGCAGAAGCCCGGCGCATCGCCACCGCCGTCATCGCGCAGCAATCGGCCAGCCGCGAAATGACTCGCGCCATTGACAGCGTGCTGCTCAACCCGTTGCTCGGTCCGCTGATCCTGCTCGGCCTGTTGTTCGTGATGTTCCAGGCGGTGTTCAGCTGGTCCGAAGCGCCGATCGGCTGGATCGAGAGCGGACAGACGGCGCTCGCCGACGCGGTCACCGGCGCGGTGCCGGATGGCGTTCTGCGCAGTTTTGTGGTGGACGGGGTGATCGCCGGGGTTGGGTCGGTCGTGGTGTTTCTGCCGCAGATTCTGATCCTGTTTGCCTTCATCCTGGCGCTCGAGGATTCCGGTTATCTGCCGCGCGCGGCGTTTTTGCTCGATCGGCTGATGCGTGGCATGGGCTTGTCCGGGCGCGCTTTCATTCCCTTGCTGTCGAGCTTCGCCTGTGCGGTGCCCGGCATCATGGCCACGCGCACCATCGCCGATCCGCGCGAGCGCCTGATCACCATCATGGTGGCGCCATTGATGACCTGCTCGGCGCGGCTGCCGGTCTATACCCTGATCATCGCTGCCTTCATTCCGCGCCAGAGTGTGCTCGGCGTATTCAATTTGCAGGGCTTGACCCTGTTCGTGCTGTACCTGCTCGGCATCGCGAGTTCGATCCTGGTCGCGGCGCTGCTCAAGCGCTGGCGCCGGAACCGGGTGACCTATCCGCTGCTGCTGGAACTGCCGGACTATCACTGGCCGCATGCGCGCAGTGTGCTGATCGGCCTGTGGCAGCGCGCGCTGATCTTCCTGCGCCGGATCGGCACCATCATCCTGGCGCTGATGGTGCTGCTGTGGTTTCTCTCGACCTGGCCGGCGCCGCCCGCCGGTGCCAGCGGAGCGGCGATTCACTACAGCTTCGCCGGCATGCTCGGCCACGCAATGCTGCCGCTGTTCGCGCCGATCGGCTTCAATTGGCAGATGTGCATCGCCCTGGTGCCGGGGATGGCCGCGCGCGAGGTCGCGGTGAGTGCGCTGGCCACGGTTTATGCGTTGAGCGCCGAGGGCGACGCGGTGGGCGGGGCGTTGACCGGAATCGTGCAGTCGCAATGGGGCCTGGCCAGTGCGTTCGCCTTTCTCGCTTGGTACGTGTACGCGCCGCAATGCCTGTCCACCCTGGTCACGGTGCGGCGCGAAACCGGGTCGTGGCGGCAGGCGCTGCTGCTCGCCGGCTATCTGTTCGTGCTGGCCTATGCCGCGGCGTTCGTGACTTACCGGTTTGCGCTGTGGATGGGCGCCTGATGCAGACCGCGATCGCGACCCTGGCGGTGCTGTTGGCGGTCGCCTACCTCGGCCGGCGCTGGTTCGGGCAGTTTCGTGCCCGACCCAAAAACGACGCCTGCTCGGGTTGCGCGCAGTGCGATTCCGACCAGCATCCACCGCGGCACTGATCAACTGGCCGACAGTAGGCCGGTGATCGCTTCGCCCAGATAGTCGAAGTACATCTGGATGTAGTCGCGATCGTTTTCGTCGTCCTGCACGAACGGGTTCATCAGCGTGTGGCGCAGGATGACCAGACGATCGGTTTCTTCCGCGGCCGCGTCATCGGCATCGCGATGCAGGCAGAGCGACTGCAAGATACGGTCGTAATCGACGTTGCCGAGGCGGTCGGCATGCAAGGTGGTGATCGATCCGTAAAACGGCCGCGAGGGCAGCGGCGTGGCCGGGTCGCTACTGAGCAGCCGGTACAAGCGGCGGATGAAGCGGTTCATCGTGGCGATCGAGCGGTTGCCGAGCGGGTTCAGCGCCAGACAGACCAGATTGCTGTCCGGCGCATAGGGCAAGACCACCCGCAGCCGCCCCGATTGCACTGCGGCGAAACGTTCCGCACTGGCCAGGAAATGCTCGCTGGCGCGGATGCTCTCGGCCGGCAGGCGGCCGAAATGGGCGTAATCGAGCGGCAGCACCCGATGGCTGACGTAGACCGCGGCGGCGATCGCGCCGGATTTGGAGCCCTCGGGGATATAGCGTCCGAGCTGCCGGAATCGTTCGAAGTAATCTTCCTGGTGCCCGCTGCTGAACACATAGTCGGCGTCTTCCGCGAGCAGGGCGAGGGCGCGCTGGTCGCGGCACACGAATGCGCCGGCACCGTAGGGGATATAGCCCAGCTTGTGCGGATCGACGGTGATCGAATCGACCTGGCCCAGGGCGGCGAACGCGGCGTGGGTGGCGGCGGAAGGAAAGCGGCTGAACTCGCGCTGCATTGCAGCGAGGTCACGCAGGCTGCCATCGGGATTGCGGAACAGGGTGGCGAGATAACCGCCCCAGGCGGCGTCGACATGCACGGCAAAGCCGAGGCCCTGTGCGGCAAAGCGCTCGCGCAGATCGACCAGGCCATCGACTGGATCGATGCTGCCGAACTCGGTGCTGCCGAGCACGCCGACCGCGAGCAGTACCGCTTGCTCGGCCCGAGCGCACTCATCCAACAGGCTGGCCAGCGCGTCCAGATCGATGCGCATGCCGGACTCCGGGACCAGGCGCAGATTGGCCTGACCCAGGCCGAGCAGCTTCATGCCCTTGTTCCAGGAATAGTGGGCGGTCACCGGGGCCAGCACCAGTGGTGGCTTGAGGCTGGGGTGGCGGGCAAAGAACTCGGCCAGGCCGAGTTGCTCCAGGCGTTCGTTGCGGAGTGCCGACTGCCAGTGTTGGCGTTCGTGCGCCGGCTGCGTGTCAAGCCACGCGGTCCACTGGGTGAGCAAACGGGTGCTGGCGGCCGGGGTCAGGTTGAACGCCTGCCAGTCATCGGCGGGCAGTTCGATGCTGCCGGCGGCGGCGGCGCGCAGG
>JBGSKT010000359.1:0-1763 GCA_041741075.1 Lysobacterales bacterium | reverse complement strand
GTTCTGTTATGTCGATGACCTGATCGAGGGTTTCATCCGGCTGATGGCGACCCCGGCCGCGGTTACCGGACCGATCAATCTGGGCAACCCTGGTGAGTTCAGTATCCGCGAACTGGCCGAGAAAGTGATCGCGCTGACCGGTTCCCGCTCGACGCTTGAGTTCCAACCGCTGCCGGCCGATGACCCGACCCAACGCAAACCGGATATCCGCCTGGCCCGCGAGCAGCTCGGCTGGGCGCCGGCGGTGGCGCTGGAGCCGGGCCTGGTGCGCACCATCGAATATTTCCAGCGGCTGCTGGCGGCGTAGGCCTGAGTCGCCGGCCAGCGAATCGCTAAGCGCCATGAAGTGGCCGCGGCGCTAGAATTCGCCCGAGTTTTGTCGCAGCGGGTGGGGTATGCGCACTGTCAACGCCTGGATTCTGACTTGCGGCCTGTTGGTCGCGGGTACCGTGCTGTCCGAACCGCTGCCCAGGTTTCCGTCCGGCGCGGTCTGGAACAGAAACGTATCCGCCGACCCATTGCATCCGCAGTCAGCCAACATGATCTCAACCCTGGCCGGGCTCGGCGGCTTCGGCTTCGGGCGCATGCAGATCGATTTCGGTTTGCAGGTGGTGCATGCCGCCGCCGCTGCGCCGACCCGCAGCATCACCGGTTATCCCTTCGATGATTACTTCCTGCCTGATTGCGAGGCAATCGGCAGCGTGCTGCCGGTGCCGCCGGACGCCGCGATCGAAGGGCAGACCGGCCTGTTCTGTAACAACCAAAGCGAGGACTGCCACCTGCTGGTGGTGCAGGGCAATGTCCTGTACGAGGCCTACCACGCCAATGCCGATGGCGCTGCCGGGCTGCAATCGCAGTGTCTGGCGGTGTGGCAACTGGACCGGATCTATCCGCCGGAAGGCCGCGGTGAACATTGCACCAGCGCCGACGCGGCCGGGTTTCCGATTGCGCCGTTGTTGTTCAATGCCGACGAGATCGCGGCCAGTCTGGCGATCGATCCGAGCGGGGCCGGCGATATCGGCCACGCCATCCGCTTTACCCTGCCCAATGCCCGCATGGCGAGCGATGCCAGCCTGGGTGGCGTAGCGGGTCGGTTGTACGTGCGGCCGGCCAGTCATGCCGGCGGCCCCTCCGGTCCGAGCGCCAGTGTCGCTTACGGCGCACGCCTGCGGCTGCGCGCGGATTTTCCGCTGACCGGCTATAACCCGGCGGCACGGGTGATTTTGAATACGCTGCAGCGCTATGGCATGTTTCTGGCCGATGGCGGCACTATTGCGCTGACCGCCGAAAGCGACTTGTACACCACCCGGCACTGGGCCGATGCCGATATCGCCATCGATTCGCGGGTATTCGATCAAACGGTTGGCGCCAGCGCGGTGGCGATAAGCGATTTTCAGGTACTGGACACCGGTAGCCGTATCGCCGAAACCTATGAATGCCTGCGCACGGTGCTGCCTAGCGGGCAGTTGTTCGCCGATGGCTTCGAATGAGCGACGATCGGTGCGATAAGCGCGCTTGCGTAGTCCGCGCGTTGCGACATAATACCGGCTGGCCGCCGGAGTAACCCTGTCGATGCGAACCGGATATGTCATCCTGGCAATGTTGCTGTTGTCGCTGGCCGGCTGCGGCGGCACCCACGTCACCCGCAATTCGCGCATGAGTGCGGCGACCAATATCGGGGAACTGCCGGCGCCGGATAGCACCTCGATCACCGGTGCCTACGAAGGCATTTCCGAATACCGGCTCGGCCCGCAGGACATGAT
>JBGSKT010000358.1:0-4489 GCA_041741075.1 Lysobacterales bacterium | reverse complement strand
GCGGTGTGCAGTTTCGGCGCCGCCGCCGCACTGATGCCGGACGCCGTCCTGGAGCCCGAGCGCAGCCTGATCGGCAGCCCGCTGCTGTTGATTCCATGGACCCTGATCGGACCGGCCGCCGCTGCCGGGGCAATCGCTGCGCGGATGGAGCAGGTACTGGCGGAGACCGGTCTCGCGGCCGCGCGCACCGCCCTGTTTTTGAACGAGGCTTTTTCGATCCAGGTCGACCATGCCCGCTACCTGAGTCGCCACGATCTGTGCGCGATCAGCGCCATGCAGTATCAAAACGCCGGGCAGGACGCGCTTTGGTCGCTGATCGAATGCGCGCTGCTGTCGCCGGAGCGCGAAGAAACCGTCACCACGGCCGGCGGCAGGCGCTACCGCTGGCGCGATGGCGGGGTGGAAAGCGCGGACCCGGCCGAAGGCGATGGCGCAGCCGCCGATCCGGAGGCAAGGTTGTTTACGGCGGTGCTGGCGGCGCATGGGGTTCAGATGACAGAAGACGGAAGACAGAAGCCGTCGCCCCGGCGCAAGCCGGGGCCCAGTGGCGGGGATTGCGGCACCCCTGAAACCAGAGTCCCGGAATGACCAGCTCCGCTGTTGAGAGCCGCTGCGCTTCTTCCGGGCTACACGCTCTCTGTGGGAGCGACGGCACGTCGCGACTGTTGCCGCCTTCGACAGTCGCGACGTTCCGTCGCTCCCACAATTCCCGACTCCCGATTCCCGCGATAGAGTCAAGGCTCTAGCTGGCGCGGCTAATACCGAAGTCTCGCTTTTCACCGCAACGCCGACGCCGAACGCGCCGGCGCGGCTGACCATCAGGGTGGCCAAATCATGCAAGCGCGCGTCCCGCAAGGCCTGTACCACCCGCGCTTCGAGCACGACAGTTGCGGCTTCGGGCTGATTGCGAGTCTGGACAATCTGCCCTCGCGGCATCTGGTCGAGCGCGCGCTGACCGCGCTCGAACGCATGGCCCACCGCGGTGCGGTCGGTGCCGACGGCAAGTCCGGCGACGGTTGCGGCATTCTGCTGCAGCGCCCGGAAAAGTTTCTGCGCCGCATGGCGCAGCAAAACGATATCCGCCTCGGCCCGGTGTTTGCCGCCGGCAACGTGTTTCTGTCGCGCGACGCGGCCCTGGCCGGCATCGCCCGCGAGGTGCTGAGCGAGGAATTGCAGCGGCTCGAACTGCATACCGCCGGTTGGCGTCCGCTGCCGATCAATCCGGAAGTCTGCGGCGCCCAGGCGCTGGCCGCCCTGCCGACCATGGAGCAGGTGTTTGTGGTGCCGGCCGGTGGACTCGATCAGGCGAGTTTCCAGCGCGCCCTGTTCCTGGCACGCCGACGCGCCGAGACTCGGCTCGCGGCCGACCCGGATTTCTATGTCTGCACCCTGTCGGCACAGACGATCGGCTACAAGGGCATGGTGCTGCCGCAGGCCCTGCGCGCGTTCTACCCGGACCTGATCGACCCCCAGCTCGCGGCCGGCTTCGCGACCTTCCACCAGCGCTTCTCGACCAATACCGCCCCGCAATGGCGGATGGCGCAGCCGTTCCGCCTGCTCGCGCACAACGGCGAAATCAACACCATCGAGGGCAATCGTCACTGGGCCGAGGCGCGTGGCGCCAAGTGGCGCACGCCGGCGATCGATCTGCGCGAGCTGCATCCGCTGGTCTCGCTCGACGGCTCCGACTCGATGAGCCTGGACAATATGCTGGAAGTGCTGCTGATGGGCGGGCTCGACCTGCTGCAGGCGATGCGCATCCTGATCCCGCCGGCGACCGGGGCGCTGGAGGCGCACAATCCGGACTTGGCCGCGTTCTACGACTACTACTCGCTCTCGGTCGATCCCTGGGACGGCCCGGCCGCGGTGGTGCTGTCCGATGGCCGTTACGCCGGCTGCACGCTGGACCGCAATGGCCTGCGCCCGGCGCGCTGGTTGCTCACCGCCGACCGGCACCTGGTGGTCGGCTCGGAAACCGGTATCTACGATGTCGCCCCGGAAGACATCAGCGCCAAGGGCAAACTCGGCCCCGGCGAAATGATCGCGGTGGATCTGTACAGCGGCGAGTTTCTAGACTGCGCGGCGATCGACGCAATCAACGCCAGCCGCGCGCCGTTCAAGCGCTGGCTGAAGCGCGGCGTGAAGTACCTGATCTCCGATCTGATCGACCCGGCGCTGGCCGCCGAACCCTTCGATTCGGCCACGCTCGACCGCTACCAGAAGTTGTTCCAATTAAGCCGCGAGGAACGCGAGGACGTGTTGCGGGTGCTCGCCGAAACCGAGCAGGAGGCGATCGGTTCGATGGGCGACGACACCCCGCTGGCGGTGATGTCCAGCCGCACGCGTTCGCTGTACGACTACTTCCGTCAGGCCTTTGCCCAGGTCACCAATCCGCCGATCGATCCGCTGCGCGAACAGTGCGTGATGAGCCTGGTCACCCAGATCGGGCGCGAGGGCAATGTCTTCGAGCGTTCGCCGGAAAACGCCCGCCAGGTGATGCTCAATTCGCCGATCCTGTCGCAGCGCAAGCTCAGGCAGTTGCTGTCGCTGGATGAATTTGCCCACGCTCACCAGCGCTTCGACCTGTATTTCGATGCCGCGGGCGGGCTCGAGGCCGCCCTGGTGGAGTTGTGCCAGGCGGTCGAGCAATCGGTGCGCGAGGGCACCGTGATCGTGCTGCTGTCGGATCTGAACGCGAGCGCCGGACGCGCGCCGATCCACGCCCTGCTCGCTACCGGCGCGGTGCACCAGCACCTGGTCCGGGTCGGCCTGCGCTGCGAGTGCAACCTGATCGTCGAAACCGGCAGCGCGCGGGATCCGCACCACTTCGCCTGCCTGATCGGCTATGGCGCGACCGCGGTCTATCCGTATCTGGCCTACCAGACTCTGTTCGATCTTGGCCGCCAGCAGGTGCTGACGCCAAAGCGCAGCGGCGAGCGCAAGGAACTTGGGCGCAGCTACCGGCGCGGCATCAAGAAGGGGCTGCTCA
This sequence comes from Lysobacterales bacterium, assembly GCA_041741075.1. GTDB lineage: Bacteria > Pseudomonadota > Gammaproteobacteria > Xanthomonadales > Ahniellaceae > 0-14-3-00-62-12. The sequence goes on along the minus strand of JBGSKT010000358.1, from coordinate 1,500 downwards.
AGATCATTTCCAAGATGGGCATCTCGACCATCGGCAGTTATCGCGGCGCGCGCTTGTTCGAAATACTCGGGCTTAAGCACGAAGTGGTCGAGCTGTGCTTCGCGAATACGCCGAGCCGCATCGGCGGGGCCGGCTTCGCCGAGCTCGAAAGCGATGCCCGGCAGCTGGCCGAGCGCGCCTTCGATCCGCAGCAAAGCATCGAACCCGGCGGGTTGCTGCGCTATCGCCACGGCGGCGAATATCACCTGTTCAATCCGGATGTGGTGCAGTCGCTGCAGCAGGCGGTGATGAGCGGCGACTACGCCGATTACCTGGTGTTTGCCGGGCACGTCAATTCGCGACCACCGGCGACGCTGCGCGACCTGCTCGGTTTCGCCGATCTTGGCCATCCGCTTGCGCTCGATCAGGTCGAGCCGATCGAAGCCCTGCTGCCGCGTTTCGATTCGGCCGGCATGTCGCTTGGCGCGTTGTCGCCGGAAGCGCACGAAGCCCTGGCGATCGCGATGAACCGACTCGGCGGGCGATCCAATTCCGGCGAGGGCGGCGAGGACCCGGCCCGCTACGGCACCGAGAAGCGCTCCAAGATCAAGCAGGTCGCCTCCGGCCGCTTTGGCGTCACTGCCGAATACCTGATCAATGCCGAAGTCCTGCAGATCAAGGTCGCCCAGGGCGCCAAGCCCGGCGAGGGCGGCCAGTTGCCCGGACACAAGGTCACCGAACTGATCGCCGAACTGCGCTACGCCCGCCCCGGCATCGGCCTGATCTCGCCGCCGCCGCACCACGACATCTACTCGATCGAGGATCTGGCGCAACTGATCTTCGACCTGAAGGAGGTCAACCCGGAGGCGCTGGTCTCGGTCAAGCTGGTCGCGCACGCCGGTATCGGCACGATCGCCGCCGGGGTCGCCAAGGCGCACGCCGACCTGATCACCATCTCCGGCCACGACGGCGGCACCGGCGCCAGCCCGATTTCCTCGATCAAGTACGCCGGCACGCCCTGGGAACTGGGTATCGCCGAGGCCCAGCAGACCCTGCGCCAGAACGGCTTGCGCGGCAAAGTGCGGCTGCAAGTCGATGGCGGCCTCAAGTCCGGTCTGGACGTGATCAAAGCGGCGATCCTCGGCGCCGAGAGCTTTGGTTTCGGCACCGTGCCGATGATCGCGCTCGGCTGCAAATACCTGCGCATCTGCCACCTCAACAATTGCGCCACCGGGGTCGCCACCCAGGACCTGCGTCTGCGCGAGCACCATTTCACCGGCCTGCCCGAACGGGTGATGAACTACTTCCGCTTTGTCGCGATGGAAACCCGCGAATGGCTGGCCCGGCTCGGGTTCAGCTCACTCGACCAGTTGATCGGGCGCACCGATCTGCTGGTCATGCTCAAAGGCAGCACCGCCAAGCAACGCGGGCTCGATCTTGGCCCGCTGCTGTCGGACGACGCGCTGGTCGGCGACGCCCGCTACTGCGCCGCCGATGCCACCAATCCGCCGCGCGACCCGG
>JBGSKT010000357.1:0-1663 GCA_041741075.1 Lysobacterales bacterium | reverse complement strand
GCCGTGGGCCTGGTTGCGGGTGCGCTCGATGGTCCACTCGACCGTGGCCGGCAGCTCGAGCTGATCACGCTCGGCCAGCGTCGTCAGGGCGCGCTCGACCAATTCAGCAAGTTTGTTTTTCACGTTCTATCGGAGAGAGGGGGGAATCGCGCATTGTACAGTCGCGCTCCGAGAGAGCGACGGCCAGATCGCGACTTTGGCTTCGTAACGCGTGGCCCGGAAGAAGCGTAGCGGCTTTCAACGGCGGAGCTGGCCATCAGGCATCAATGAATCGTCAAAACCCTCAACGCAAAGACGCCAAGACGTAAGGGCGCGAAGAAGTACCGAATATCCTTTGCGGCTTTGCGTCCTGGCGTCTTTGCGTTAAATCTGCTGGTCGCCTGTGACCGCAGGAGGTAGCGCGGATGGAGCGAAGCGGAAGAACTCTTCAACAGCGGAGCTGGTCATCCGGGGATTGCAAGGATCTACACGCTTCGTTTGCCAGATCCGCCAGCAACCGTCCCTGGTGCAGCGGTCCAGCCGCGCATCCATGCGCGTCGTTCGGTCGTGCAGCCGATGCCTGGGGGCATCGGCTTGGCGCACGCCCTCACCCCGGATTGTGCTGCGCTCCATCCGGGCTACGCGGGTGCGTTGCCCGTGGTCGGCGCGAACAATTGCTCGGGATGCTGAAACAGGATCCAGCTGGTCGCGATGTATTTATCGCCGCCCTGCGGACGGTTGCCGCGGTGGGTGTGGGTGAAGAATGCCGGGGCAAGCAGCAGCGCCCCGGTCTGCGGACGGATCAGCCGGCCCTGGTGCTGAAACTCGGTTTCGCCGGCTTCGAAGGCATCGTTCAGATAGACCGAATAGAGCAGCACGCGCGCCAGCGGCTCGGCGTCGCCGGCCTTGGGATAGTGCTCGCAATGCCAGTACGGGTAGCCGCCCTGGTCGGCCAGATAGCGCTGCAGGTTGATCGTGCCGGGGCGGAAGGCGCGGCGCAGCAGAGTGATCAGTTGGGCGTCGCTGAACGCGCGCAAGTCCTCGGCGCTGATCGCGTGCAGGGCGCCGGTGGCCGGATCCTGACGTTTGAAGGCAAGCGGCGCCAACAGCGTGTAGGGGTAGCGCCGCAGGTACTGCAGCGTCGCGGTCAGCGCCGCGCTTTCGATGGCGAGTTTGAGCCAGGCGAATTCCGGACGGTTGCTGATGCACAGGTCCCAGCTGTCTTTGAGCGCGATATCGACGCCCGAACCCATCGCCCCGCGCGTGGCCAGGCCGCTGTGATCGAACGCTGCGATCGCGCGCGCGCAGCATTCGGCGGACAGTGCGCCCGGATAGACCTCGATGAAGTCACCGTCGACCGCGGTTGCCGGCACACTCATCGGGCCGGCGCGAGCAGGGCCGAATCGGCGGCCAGGGCATCCAGCGCAATTTGCAGCATGGCGCGGGTGCCGACCGCGAGCGCGTCTTCGTCCAGGAAAAAGCGCGGCGAGTGATTGGGTTCGGCGCGGGCCAGGTCCTCAGCCGGCGGCACCGAGCCGACAAAGAAATACATGCCCGGCACGCGCTCGGCGAAATAGGCAAAATCCTCGGCGACCATGTTCGGCGCAATGGTCTTGACGTTGTCGGCGCCGACCGCGCGCTCCAGGCTGGGGCGCAGGCGCCGGGTCAGCGCCGGGTCGTTGCG
>JBGSKT010000356.1:0-2128 GCA_041741075.1 Lysobacterales bacterium | reverse complement strand
TTGGCGATCGTCTCCACAACCAGCATCCCAATCTCGGCTCCCAATTCCCTCGGGAGCACTGTGAACCCCGTTGCCAGAGGGGTCCCTCTTGGAAGCCGATCACCCCGGAAACGGGGTCCTTATTGCGCGCCTCTCCACAAGGGGTCGACAGCATCGCGCTGTTGAACGCACCGGCTCCGCTGGAAGAAACGCTGACCACGGGCGACTTCGGCCTCGGCGATTCCCTGGTCGATGACAGCAGACTCGTGATCGGTGACGTGACCATCGACGTCGTGGACGCGACGCTGACCGTGGACGACTACTTCGCCTTCGCCTGATCCCTTTCAGAGACGGAGCCGCCCGCCACCAGCGGGCGGCTTCACATCGCACGTCACCGAGCCGTCACAGGTTAGAGAGCGCCCGAGCCCGGGCAGCGCGGCCCAGCCAGCCCAAGTTCCAACACAAGCCGATACTTACTCGACCGCGCCCGTCGATGGCGGGGCCAGTTTGGAGCTTGTGAGTTCCTCCCCGACTCCTGGACAGTTTTCCTTGAGCTGGCCCCCTTTCCCCTGGACATCCATTTGTCGAAGGACGCCTTAGCTCGACTTCGTACATCATGCGGCGAAGCAGAAGGCTTCCGCCATGCGTTTGGGGCGATCTGGCGGGATTTCTGGGCTTTTCCGTTGGGTCGGGGAGTATCGGTAAATGTCGCCGGCCCACGGGGCGAAGCGGACGGCGCCGATGGCGTCGGTGAATGTCAGGGTCTGATTTCTATACCAGGCTGCGCCATTGGGCGTGCTGGCGGGGCCGTCCGTCCGGATCGCGCACGAGCGCCCAGCGTATTGGCGTGGGCGGCGTGGAATTGCTCCAACACGTGCCGAATGGCTGTTCACTGCGCCCCGCCACATGCCGAACGACCGGCAGCTTTCGGGAGACACCGGCAGTCCGAAACTGCCCGGCAAGTCAGAAGCCGGAGACGAGAAGATCGACGGCGGCGATTACATCATCTCGCCGATTAAGCGCATTCCCGACGACAGCCCCAAGCTCGTTGCACGGGAGGGCTGCCATTTGGGACATGAGTATAACGTAGGCCGTGTCGTCAACCCTCACTTCAAGATGCAACTTGGGAACGAGGGCGCCCCAGTCTGAACGCAGGACGACGGGTGCGCAAAGGACGTAGGGCGTACCAATGCCGAGGTCCGCCTGGATACGACAGACAAGTTCGCCCCCTTCTCGAAGACGATAGATGGCGCACTGGCTCATCGCTCGGTCGTGCGTACGCGCCGGAAACGCGCCAACGATGGTCCATGCCGTTCGAGATGGCGGGCCTCGTCGGCGAGACCCACTTTCGCCGCCGCGATCCATTCAGCCCGGGCTCGCTCAGCCCGCGACTGCGCGATCCCTCGGTCGATCCATTCTCGGACAATCTCCGAGATCGATAGCCCACGCGCATCGGCTTCAGCCTTCAGCGCCGCCTTTCGGTCTGCCCCAATGTCCCGCAGGTTCAAGCTTGATGTCATCACCCACTCCCGCTTACTCGTTGCAACACATACTGCAACACAGGGCGCTGGGCAACTTGCGTCCTGATGCTGCCGGCGAGCGGCGGCTCGTGACTATCGACCTCGCGCCCCTCGACCGGCCGTAACCGGGAGGGACGGCCACGGATCCGGCATGCCAGCGGTTGCGCGGTTCGCGCAGGCGGCTGCGCAAGGGCATCACCGACGCGTCGGGCGCGAGAGCGGCGGGATGAACCCCTGCGGGCAGTTCAAACTTCCGCGCTACGGTGTGGACATGGACTTCTCAGCGCATGCGGCGTCGCTTGGATCGGGCGGCTCGGGAAAATGCGCGATGATCGGTTTCAGCAGCGCGCGCCTGCGCTCAGTTGCACCGGTTCCCTCCCATAGGCCTGCGAGGCGAATCGCTGCGCGCAGCCGCCAGAGGTGGGCGCCCTGGCCGTCCGCCACGCGCATGGCCTCGCCGTAGCAGATCTCGGCGCCGTGAAGATCAGGGTCGGCTGCCGCCGCAAGAATATCGCCCCGCAGTCTGAGAAGATGGGCTTCGATCCACCTGACGCTGGCGCCACGGGCGCGCAGAAGCGCCTCGTCCAGCGCTGCGAGCCCCGCCGTCGCGTCGCCGGTCCAGCCCTCGG
>JBGSKT010000355.1:0-4906 GCA_041741075.1 Lysobacterales bacterium | reverse complement strand
GGGGTGGGCGAGCCGGGGCGTGATTTCAGTTCGCGCCCGGCCTCGGCGCCGGCAGCAGCGCCGTTCGAGGACGACGAAATCCCGTTCTGAAATCGGGAGGCGGAATTATGGGAGCGACGGCAGGTCGCTTCCAGAGGACAGAAGACTGAGGACAGAACAACAGCGCTTTATTCTGTCTTCTGTCTTCCGTCCTCTGTTCTCTGATACGGCCGCGCCATCAGCACCGCGGTACAGGTCATCAATACGGTGAGCATGACCGCTCCGGGCGGAAACGGGTCCAGCGCCATCTGCTCGGCAGCCGACAGGATCAGCAATACCGTGATCAGGCCGCGCGGCGCGATCCACACCAGGGCCTGGCGGTCGTCGATGCGCAGCAGCCGCAGGCTCAGCTCGCGGATGGTGAAAATCAGCGCGGTGGCGACCACCGCGGTAATCCAAGCTTTCCAGTCGGCCAGCGCCTTGAGCGGGGTCCACACGCCAAGCAGAACAAAAAACACCCCGCGTACCGCAAAGGTGACTTCGGCGACGATGCTCTTGAACTCGACCACCGAGGCCTCGTAGTTCTCGACCATCCAGGCATCCAGTCGCGGAATCCGTCGAAAGAGCGACGCGTTGTTCAGCATCAGCCCGAAGAACAGGATCAACAGCAGGGTCGACAGGTGGAACTGCTTGCCCAGGGTATAGAGCAGGAACAAGCCGGCCAGGATCGGAATGAAGCGCACATGGCCGCGGATGTGGTTGACCACCATAAACAGGACGCCGCTGAGCAGCAGGCAAATCAACAACGACAACGCGCCACCGCCCAGCAGCCCGCTGAGGAATTCCGCGGGGTCGCCCTGGCTCGGCAGCCAGGCAAAAAACACCAGCACCCCGATAATGTCCGAGATCGAACTCTCGTAGACCACGAATTCGCGCGCATGTGGCGACAGAGCGCGGCTGCTGGGAATGGCCACCGCGCTGCTGATCACCGCGAACGGCGTCGCGATCGCCAACGCGACGAAGTAGTCGAGGCCGAACACCTGCATGACCAGCCAGCCGAAGATGCCGGCGCACAACACGATGCCGATGATTGCCAGCAGCAGCGAGCGCAGGATCAGGCCGCGTTTGTCGCGACCCAAATCGAGATCGAGTGCGCCTTCCAGCACGATCAGCACCAGGCCGATGCTGCCCAGTACCGGCAGCACCCGATCGACCCAGTGCACGTCGATCCCGGCCGACTGCAACAGTGCGTTGACGGTCAGGCCGGTCAGCACCAGCGGAATCACCGCCGGTATATGGAACCGGGAGCAGACCAGATCGATCAGGTAGGTCCAGATGATCGTGGCGGCCAGCATCAGAATGACGATATTGGACATGGCGTGACGGTTGGGTCCGGGTTGGATCGAGGGCGGGCTGCCCGCGGCCATGATGCCACGCGGCGATGGCGCGGCTGCATCCGGTCGCGCGACCGTAAAAAAGAACAGGCCGGCGATTGCCGGCCTGTTCTGGACGAGGACCAGACCCCGATTCAGGCGATCAATAGATCCTGCTCGCTCTTGCCAGCCTTCAACGCATCGGCAAACCAGCGCGGCTTGAGCCCGCGTCCGGACCACTGCTGGAGCGGGTTGGCTGGATTCTGGTATTTCGGCTTGACCTTGCTGACGCCGGACCGGGCCGTGCGACCACGGCTGCCGCCGAACACGTCCTCGAAGCTCAGGCCTTCGGCGGCCAGCACCCGGTGGACTTCCTTGCGGGCCTTTTCGATGGTTTCGGAGCGCAGAGCCTTGCGGCGCTGCTCGACCTGCTGGACCAGATCGTTCAGTTGGGCGTTGCTGAGTGTGCTCAAGTCGATGCTCATGATGGTTCCTGTTAACCCCCGGGGTTGGGTGGATGAATTGAAATATCCGGAAATCCGGAAAATATTCGCCATTATCGGACCGGCCGGCCGCGGTGGTTGCCACCGGTGCCGTGCCAAGCGATATTCTGGCAGTTTTCCTGAATAATTCAAGTGATGGCCGCCGTAAATAGTTGTTTCCGGGCGGGCGCCGCGAAAACCCGGATGGTCGGGGCGGTGGAGACAGCAGGTGTGGTTGGCGCAGGATTACCCGGATTTCCGGGCAGCCGTATTGCTGGGAGCCGCGATCAAAGCCAAAGTGCCCGGCTCAGCGTCCCGGCCAATCGACGCCTGGCACCCGCCGGAGGCAAACTGGCGTGTGGCGGGAAAGGTTGTCAGCGGATTGCCGTACAGCTGCCCGATCAGGCTGCCGCGGAACACGTTGTTGAGGGCCGCCGGGATTGCCTGCCATACTCGCTGCGGATAATGGTCGGACGGAGGGACACTGGCCCATGGCCGGAACCAATCTGCAACAAGTCGCCGGCTGGCCCGGACTGCGTTTTGTGGCTGCCGAGACCGAGGCCGCCCATCGCCGCCAGTTTTTCGCCACGGACCAACGTAATGGCGCCCTGGCGATTCTGGTTTTTAGCGTATTCAAGGGATCGTTTGCCGTGTTCGACGTGTTGGTGCAGGCTGCCGGCACGTTGGAAACTCTGCTGGTGCAGCGCATCGCCTTCCTGCTGTTTTCGCTGCTGGCGGTGTTTGTGATGCTGCGCCGGGTGCGCCAGCCCGCGCAACACGACGCACTGATGTTCGCCTGGACGCTGCTCGCAGTGCTCAGCAATTTTTTTACCATCGCCCACCGGCCATCGGATCACTTCGGGTTTCTCGGCACTTCCCCGATCCTGATCGTGCTGTTGTTTGCGTTCTTCCGCAACCGCCTCGGCCTGCAGGTGACGGCCAGCCTGGCGCTGGTGGCGTCCGACCTGTTTACCCTGCTGTTCCTGCGCGATCCGGTTTCGTTGCCGGCATTGACGCAGTCGCTGGCCACCTACCTGCTGGCATTCTGTGTCGGGCTGATTGTGGCCTGGCAGTTGAAAAGTGCGCGGCGGGGTCATTTCATCAGTCTGCACCGCGAACAGTCGCTCGCCCAGACCATGCAGAAGCTGGCTTATCGGGACGAGTTGACCGGCGTGCTCAATCGCCGCAGCTTCCTGCTCAAGGCCGGTGCTGCCTGGCAAACCGCCAGTGAGCGGCAACAACCGGCCTGCCTGCTGATGCTCGATCTCGATCACTTCAAACAATTGAACGACACCCTGGGCCACGCGGCCGGCGACTACGCCTTGCGTGCATTCGCTGAACTGGTCGGCGCGGCGATCTCGGACCAGGACCTGTTCGGGCGTGTCGGTGGCGAGGAATTCGCTCTGCTGCTGACGCGCACTCCGATCGACGTCGCAAGCGCACTGGCGAACAGTATCGTCGCGGGCTGTCGGGCCTTGCCGATGGTGGCAGACGCGCCAGGGCGGTTGACCGTGTCGATCGGGATCGCGCCGCTCTCGATTGAGGACGCTGGCTTGATGCAGAGCATGCGCCGCGCCGATGCCGCCTTGTACCAGGCCAAGGCCGCCGGTCGTGATCGGGTCATCGTGGCGGCGGGTGTTGCCACCGGTGCCGCCAACCAGGCCAACAATGCGGTCTGCGCCGGCTCCAATTGAAACCCGTCGATTTGGGTAGAAACCGACCAAACCGTCATCGTGCGTGGCGATGCGCGAATAATCCTCGGCGCCGGCCTGCTGTTTGCGGAAGCCGGAGAATGCCGCCAGGCCACGATACCGCTACGGACAACGACAGGTTTTGGCGTGTTCCTTGCTTATAGGTCTACCCTGGACGCGAGCGGGAAATGACCCCCGGTCAGAGACCGGCTGGTGTGGCGGGTGCTATGGTCGGTGCAGCGCGGGTCTTGTCTTTGTTCGCTGGCAGTGCACAATGCTGCGTAGCCAGGGTGGGAAACACGGAATTTCGATGCTGCCGGCCCGTGGCCGGTGGCAATCCGGGTGCCGGTTTTTCGGTTTGGCGGCGGGGCCCGGCACCGGGATCAGTGGTTGCGCCACGGTTTTCGACGCGCAGGTCGGCAGGCCGGATCGATGCACAGGGAAATGCAGATACGGGATGGCGTCTGGCTTCATGGCCACCCACATGCCGCGTGCTTTTGGGCGGTTTACCGCCATGACAGTCAGTGAGGATTGAACACCATGGGTTTGCTCGACGATCTGGAAGAAGAAGCCAACAAGCGCCGCGAGAGCGAGGAAGAAGTGCTCAAGCGCAAGCGTGAGCTGTTCAAGGAGACCACCATCCCGGCGATGGAGAATCTCTACGGCTATCTGCAACGACTGGCCAAGACCCTCAACTTCCTGAAGAGCGAGCGACGCGCGGTCTATCACATTGCCGGTTACGGCGACGTGGTTTGCCGGATTGCGTCCGACATGAATGTGCAGGCGCAGATGCCGATGTTCTCGCGCGATATCCGGCTGACGGTGACCGGGGTGATCGACGAAGCGGCCTGCCCGGTGGTCAAGGTCGATGGCACTTCGCGCATCGATGCGATGATCGAGGTATTTCGCCGCGCCGGGTTCGAAGCCATGCAGAAGGCCGATCGCGATGAACGCGGCGCCTATGTCAGTGCCCGCTTTCAGGCGATGGGCAAGATCCAGATGGTCGCCACCTTCGCCGCCGACATGCACTCCGACCAGCTGCGCATGGAGTTCAGCAATTTCGATGCCCTGCAGGTGCGCAAGCAGACGCTGGCGGTCACCGCGCTCAATGACGAAATGCTGGATTCGCTCGGCAAGTATCTGGCGCACCAGCAGAACTATGTGTTCCGTGAAGCGGTGTCCGAAGAAAATCGCGAGGCCTGGCGGGCCAAATTGCAGCAGGAAGAAAAGCGCCGCGACTGGGAACAGAAAATCGCCGCGGTGCAGTCCGAGGAAGAAGAGAAGCTGCGCCGCTCGCAGGCCGGACGCATCACCGGCAAGTTCCGGGCGGTGACCGGCGAGATACCCGCGCTGCGCAAATCGGCGACGCCGCTGCCGGCGG
>JBGSKT010000354.1:0-2556 GCA_041741075.1 Lysobacterales bacterium | reverse complement strand
CATACACCGTGCCCCAGTAGCGGGTCAGGCGGCCAGCGTAGCGTTCGCCCCAGACCGCGACCCCGAACATCAGGCCGAGCCACAGCAGTCCGGCCAGGATTACGGCGAGGGGCGACAGCACAGAACGACTCCGGTGGATCGGCGAGGGCGCAACTGTAGCGGCAGACGGGAAGTGGGAGTCGGGAGGCCGCTCCCACAAAATCTTCACGGCTTCCCTATTCCCGACTATCAACTTACAACTTTCAACTGCCGACTTCCGTCCCGCCCCGCGCTCCAATCAAAACCGGTAGGTCACCTCGGCACGATAGCTGACCGGGTCGCCGTAGAACGCGGTCAGGGTGCGTTCGCGGCCGAGGGTCGGGGCCAGGGTGGCATCGTTGACGAAATCCCAACCCGAGGTGATATAGCGCTTGTCACCGAGGTTGCGGCCATGCAATCCGAGTGTCCAGCGGTTGTCGTCGGAGTTCCACACCAGGCTGGCATCGAACAGGGTATAGCCGCCCTGGTCGAGCAACAGACTATCGGTCTCGAACTGGTTGGTCGAACTGCGATAGGAGGCGCGCGGCAGAAACGACAGGGTGCCGCCGTGGCCGAACAGCTTGGCCGGCACGCTGTAGTCCAGGCCGATATTGCCGGTCCATTCGGGGGTGTTCTGGAAGGTCGCGGTATCGGCAATATCGACTCCGAAGGCATTGATGAAGCGGTCGAACTGGGCGTCGATATAGCCGATGGTTCCGTTCAGGGTGAGCGAATCGGCGCGTCCGGACAGGTCGCCGGACAGCTCGGCCTGGCCTTCGAGTTCGATGCCGCGAATGCGCGCCTCGGCGGCATTGGTGGTCACCCCGACGAAGCTGTCGTTGATGCCGTCGCCGTTGGTATCGACGCCGACCGAACCCGGTACCTGGATATCCGAGTAGTCGTTCCAGAACAGGGCCAGCGCGGTGCTGGCGCGGCCGTCCGCCCAGGTCGCCTTGTGGCCGAGCTCATAGGCGGTCACCTGTTCCGGATCGAACTGCAGAAATTGTTTGATCTCGCCTTCATCCTTGACGCCGTCGCCGTTCAGGTCGGGGGCCGCGGCGCCGGAACCGCGCGGGTCGAAGCCGCCACCCTTGAAGCCTTGCGAGAAACTGAAATACAGGTTGTGGTTGTCCGCCGGCTTCCACGCCAGGCCGGCCTTCGGGGTGAAGTCGGTGAAGGTTTCATTGCCGCGAAAATTGGTGGCGGTGGCAATCGCCACCGCGTTGCCGCCGAAGAATGGCGACAGACCGCCGACGAAGGTGCGACGGAAGATGAAGGCATCGCGCTGGTCCTCGGTGTAACGTCCGCCCAGCGACAGTTCGACGCTGTCGGTCAGTTGGATCGAGACATCGCTGAACAGTGACCAGGTCTGGGTACCGACCTCGCCGATGGTGTTGGCGTTCAAACCAGGCAGGTTGAGCAGTGTGCCGGTGGTGCCGAGGATCACGTCGAAATCATTGAAGGCGTTGGCGTCCAGGTAGTAGAAACCGGCCACGCCGGAGACCTTGTCGGTCTCCAGCAACAACTGCATCTCCTGGCTGAACTGGTCGTCCTTGTAGACCACCGGCACGTCGACATCGACCGTCTGCAGACCGTCGAAGTCATTGGCCCAGGCGGCGTTGTTCTTGCGCAAAGCGGTGATGCTTTTGAAGGTCCAGGCATCGTTCAAATACCACTCTAGAGTGCCGGCGATGCCGCGGTTGCGCTGGGTCGCGTCGGGTGTATCCAGACCGGCCTGGGTGTCGAACACATTGTCCAGCACCGGCTCCAGGCTGAGTAGACTGGGCAGCAGGCGGTGGCCCTGGCGCGAATTGGAATCGTCTTCGGTCCAGTCGGCGGCGATGCGTATGAACACCTCCGCGCTCGGCGTCCATTCCATGCTCAGGCGGGCGGCGCTCACGTCCTTGTCGTAATTGTCCCGGCCGCTGACGATGTTCCTGCCGAAGCCGTCGCGCTGGAAGCTGGCCACGGTGGCGCCAACCCGCAGCGTTTCACCGAGCGGCAGGCTGAACTTGCCGGACAGCTCGGTTTGCGAATACTTGCCGAGTGCCGCGGTGACCTCGGCCTCGGGTTCGCTGCCCAGGCGCCGGGTCACGTATTTGATCGCACCACCGATGGTGTTGCGGCCATACAGCGTGCCCTGCGGGCCGCGCAGCACTTCGATCCGCTCGACATCGTAGATGTCGACCACGGCGCCGTGCGGGCGATTGAGATAGACATCGTCGATGTACACGCCGACGCCCTGCTCGAAGCCGGCCACCGGGTCCTGCTGACCGACGCCGCGGATGAAGGCGGAGAGCGTGGTATTGGTGCCGCGGGTCGCTTCCAGGGTGACATTCGGGACCAACTGGTTGAGGTCGGTGATATCGCCGGCACCGATGCGCTCCATCTGGTCGCCGGAAAACGACGAGATCGACACCGGAACATCAATCAGCGCTTCTTCGCGGCGGCGCGCGGTGACCGTGACTTCGCTCAGCGTGGTGGCGCTGGCGGCCGCGGGCGGATCGGCGGTAGTGGTGCGCGCATCCGCCGACGCCG
>JBGSKT010000353.1:0-6450 GCA_041741075.1 Lysobacterales bacterium | reverse complement strand
CGGTCGGCGTCGCGTTCGATGGCGTCGAGGTGTTCGTTCACCTGCCGAACTTTGTCGGCCAGCGTGTCGAGGCGGCTGACGATGGCTTGTTGTTCGGCAAGCGGCGGCAGCACGATTTGCTGTGCGAGAAATCGATCTTCCTTGATGCGCACGCGGTTGGTCGTGCCTTCGCTGGCTACCTTGCACAGATCGACGAAGTGCCGGGATCGCACCATCCATCCCATGAACGCCGGATCGAGTTGCCTGCTGTCGGCAAACTCGAAGGAAGGAAAGTCGTTGCTGACGATTGCGCCATCAAGCTCTTGCGGGACCAGCCCGATTGCGCCGTTGCGGGCGTCGATCTTGGAAAGGATCAGCTGGTTGGCACGCACTACACGTCGCGGCGTCGTCACGTCTGTACCGCGAACTTTGCCACGGCTGATAACGCCTTTCCCCCAAAGACGGATGGTGACTTCGTCGTACACGGCGTCCGGCATGCACACGGCAGGCTCGCTGGATCGGCAGAGCACATCCCCCAGCGCAATTTTCGGCCACTGCCTCATCCCTGCACCTCGGCCACCAGCGCCTCGATCTCCCCGAGCAGGCGCAGCACATCTTCTTCGCCCGCGCGCATGGCGGCGACCAGCTCCTTCGGATCGGCATGTTCCAGCACTTCGGCGGCATGCGGATTCTTCAGGTCCAGGTTGTAGATCGGCCAGTAGAGCGCGTCGCCTTCGGCCTGCGCGGCCTTGGCGGCGGCCTCATGGGCCTGCTGCCGCGCCTTCAGCTCGCGCAACTGCGCTTGCAGCGTGCCCTTGTCGCCATTGGCGGCATTGCCGATGGTCTGATCCAGTTCGCGGATCGGCTTGCCCAGGGCGAGTGCGCTGGCGCGCTCGGTTTCGGCACGTTGCCAGTGCGGTGTGGCGGCGTCGATGGCGGTGGCGCGTTTGGCGGCGAAGTCCACGCGCCAGGCCTGCGGGCCTTCCTCGCGGGCGTTCCACCAGTCGAGCACCGGCTGGAAGGCTTCGAAGGGCAGCGGTGCGGTCTTGCTGTATTTTTTGCGGCCCTCGGGCTGGGGCAGTTCGTAGTACCAGAGGGTGTCGGTGGGGCCGCCGCGCTGGAAGAACAGCAGGTTGGCCGGGATGTCGGTATAGGGCGCGAACACACCGTGCGGCAGGCGCACGACGGTGTGCAGTCGGAACTCCTTGAGCATCTCGTCCTTGACGACGGCGCAGACGCCATCGCCAAACAGGGTGCCGTTGGGCACAACCACGGCGGCGCGGCCGCCCTGATCGGCGCCGTGCCCGGCATAGCGCAGCTTGCGCATGATGTATTGCAGGAACAGCAGTGCGGTTTCCGCCGTCTGCATGTTGGCCGGGAAGTTGGCCTTGATACCGGCTTCTTCCTCGCCGCCGAAGGGCGGATTGGTGAGGATCACGTCCACCCGTTCGCTGTGGCCGATCTCGGTGATGCGCCGTTCCAGCGTGTTGCCGTAGGCGATCTGCGGCGCTTCCAGTCCGTGCAGCAGCAGGTTCATCTGCGCCAGCATGTAGGGCAGCGGCTTGGCCTCCTGGCCGAACAGGGTGTCGCGTTGCAGGGTGCGACGCTGGTCCGGGTTGGTCACCTGCTGAGCGATGTGGTCGTAGGCCTCCACCAGAAAGCCGCCAGTGCCGCAGGCCGGGTCGAGCATGGTCTCGCCAAGGCGCGGGTCGCTGACCTGCACCATGAAGCGCACCACCGGGCGCGGCGTGTAGAACTCTCCCGAATCACCGGCAGCATCACGCATTTCGCGCAGCATGGATTCGTACAGGTGCGAGAGGGTGTGGATCTCCGAGCTCGAGCTGAAATGAATGCCGTTGATCTTGTTGATGATGTCGCGCAGCAGGTAGCCGCTGACCATGCGGTTCTGCACGCCGCGAAACACGTTGGCGATAACCTCGCGCTGGCTGCCCTTCTCGCCGCTGCCGGCCAGCCCGCGCAGCTAGGCGAACAGTCCCGCACCACGGGAGCCGTCGGCGCGGTGGCATTCGTCCTGGTTGATGAAGGCCAGCAGCTCGTCGCCGGTGAGGCCGTCCTCGCGGGCAGCCCAGTCGCGCCAGCGGTACGGCGCTTCGATGATGGGGTGGTAGGGCTTGCCGTCGAGTTACGCTTCTTCCTGGTGGACGACTTCGAGGTCGTCGAGGAACTTGAGGAACATCACCCAGGTGAGCAGCGGCAGACGGTCGACATCGCCGTTGAGGCCCTTGTCCTTGCGCAGGATCTTGCGGGCGCTGCCGATCAGCGCCGAGAGGTTGTCGCGCGTAGTCAGTGGCGCTTTGGCGCGTTTGGTTCTGGTGCTCTTTTCGGTAGCGGCCATTCAGGAACTTCTCGTCATTGGTAAAGGGCCGCCTGCAAGCGCGAGACGGCTTCCTTGAAAGGTTTGATGCCGCCGAAATGCCGGGTGGCGATTTCAGAGGGACTGCCGAAGCGGTCGAAGGGTTGTACCTTCATCAGCTCGGACAGGGTGCTGAACTGAACGATGCCGCGTTCGATGTACTTGTCGAGCAGCAGCGCGAGAATCTCGCGGGCCGAATCGCCGTACTGGCCGAACAGGTTCTGAGCCGCCTTCCTGGCTTGCTCGGCGCGCTGGCGGCGGGTGAGTAGCGGCGCGTTCCAGGCCAGATGGCACAGTAGATCAAACGGGTCGGCGTCGGGCTGGTCGGCGCTGGCCGCCAGCTCGTCGAAGCTGATGCCGCGCTCGGTCAGTTCGCGCAGTACCTCGGCGCGGGTGTCGGGGTTGGCCCAGGCCGATTGCAGCGCATCGCGGGTCGGGTAGAGGGTGCGCACGGTGCGACCCGAGTATTCGGTGTACTTGACCACTTGAAGTTTCTTGCCGTCGGTGTCGAGGTCGTAGACCAGATGGCCGATGATCTCGACTTCGCCACCGTCGATGTAGAACTTGCGCGGCTCCTCTGGCGGCTCGGTGAGGATCTCGCCCTGGCCTTCCTCGGCTTCTGTGGTGTCTACCGCGTAGTCGGCCGGCGGCTCTTCGACGCCGGGTGGCGTTTCGATGACCGACTCGACTGTTTCGCCGGCGTCATCGATGGTCACTTCCTCGATGCGCGCGGGATCGCCATCGAAATCCGGATCGGCGAAATGCCGGGTGGCGGTGCCGGTGAAGTCGATGATGTTGAAGTATTCCTTTCCGTAATCGACCTTCAGTCTGGTGCCGCGCCCGATGATCTGCTTGAACTCGGAGCGGGAGCCGACGACGCGGGCCAACACCACGTTCTTGACCATCTCGGCGTCGACGCCGGTGGTCAGCAATTGCGAGGTGGTCAGGATCACCGGCGTGGGTTTGTCCACGTCCTGAAAGTGGGCGAGATGGGTCAGGCCGATCGCACCTTCGTCGGCAGTAACGCGGCAGACGTAGTCGGGGTATTGCTTGACCAGATCGCTGTTGAGGTTGACCAGCTCCTGGCGCATTTCGGCTGCATGCTCCTGATCGACGCAGAACACGATGGTCTTGGCGAAGCGGTCGGTACCCTTGAGGAAGTCGGCGAGGTGTTTGGCAATGGCCTTGGTTCGCGCACGCAGCGCGATGACGCGCTCGAAATCCTTGGTCTGGTACTCGTCGTCCGGCACCTGGCGGCCGAAGCGGTCGCGCTCGTCCTTGGACGGACGCCAGCCGGCGGCATCCACCGTGGTGATGACGCGATGCACTCGATAAGGCGCGAGAAAGCCATCCTCGATGCCCTGGCGCAGGCTGTAGGTGTAGACCGGGTTGCCGAAGTATTCGTAGCTGTCGCGCGATTCCTCGCGCAGCGGCGTGGCCGTCATGCCGAACTGCACGGCGGGCGCGAAGTAGTCGAGCACTGCGCGCCAGTTGCTGTCGTCACGGCTGGAGCCGCGATGGCATTCGTCGATGATGATCAGATCGAAGAAGTCCGGCCGGTATTGGCGGAACACGTCTTCGTTGGCGGTGGACAGCGCCTGATAGATGCCAAAGTACATGTCCCGGCTCTGGCTCACATCGCCACCGGCGATCTTGTGGCGGGCATCGCCAAACGGCGCGAACATCTTGGCCATCGGGTCATCGACCAGGATGTTGCGATCGGCGAGGAACAGTATCTTCGGCCGGCGGTATTCGCCAGTGCGGTTCCAGCGGCTGTTCCACAACTTCCAGCACAGCTGAAACGCCACGCAGGTCTTGCTGGTGCCGGTGGCCAGTGTGGCGAGGACGCGCTTCCGGCCGAGCAGGATGGCCTCAATCACGTGGTTGATCGCGATCTGCTGGTAGTAGCGCGGTACCTTGCCAGAGGCCAAGTTGAAGGGTTCAAGCAGATGGGGTGTGGCCGGATCGGGCAGCGCGGTGGCGGCGGTCAGCCTTTGCCAGAGTTCGGCTGGCGTGGCGAAGCGCTCCACCTCGCGCTCGGTGCCTGTGGTGTAGTCGATCTCGATGATGCGGTGGCCGTTGGTGGCATAGGCGAATTTGAGACCGAGGATCTCGGCGTACTCCTTGGCCTGTTGCACCCCGGTTTCTGCCGGCAGTTCCAGCTCCTTCGCTTCCACGACAGCCAGTGGATAGTCGCGCCGGTAGTACAGCAGGTAGTCCGCACGCTTCTGCTTGCCACGGCGCACGCGGCCGCCGGTGACGATGATGCGGCCATTGGTGAAGGTGCGCTGCTCGCCGATTACGTGCGGCGCATTGCCCCATCCGGCCTCTACCAGCCTGGGCGTGACCAGTTCCCGACAGGTGTCGGCCTCGGTCATGATTTGGGTCGTTGCCGTCATCCAGGCCACCTGTTCTGTTCATGAGTCATCCCCGCTACGGAATGGTGGGGAGCGGTGTTTGGCGCATTGCTTGGGCTCAGACATCCGGTGTGAACCAAACCGAACGTCGATCCAGAACAAAACGGTACAGAGAGTTTCCTGGCCTTTGGCTCGACGATTTGGCGCAGTTTGGCGGAGAGGCCCGGCTTTGAGTCAACGCCAAGCCGGCTTGACAAAATGGCATGGACCCTCGTGCCGAGTTTACCGCCTATCGACGTTAAACCTATCGAGGGCTCGGCCGCTGGACCCACGCAGATCAACGTCTGCTTCGCCAAGCGCGGCAACA
Organism: Lysobacterales bacterium; assembly: GCA_041741075.1. GTDB lineage: Bacteria > Pseudomonadota > Gammaproteobacteria > Xanthomonadales > Ahniellaceae > 0-14-3-00-62-12. The sequence continues at coordinate 1,373 of JBGSKT010000353.1, read as the reverse complement.
GGTCGCGCACCAAGGCGTTCCACAACGCCATCGCGCGGGCCGAGGCGCAGTTCGAGTCCGATTACGGCTTACGTCGTTCCGCCAGCGTGACCATCGTCGCCAGCACGCCGCCTCAAAGCGCTGGGTTGCAAGCGGTGGACTACTGCCTGTGGGCCTTGCAACGCCACTACGAGCGCAACGAATCGCGCTACATCGAACTGATCTGGGACAAGGTCATCGAGATCGAAGACATGGACCGGACCGAGGACGGTCGCAAGGGCATCGTCTACAACAAAAAACGCCCCCTGATCGTGGACCAGGGGGCGTTGGAATAAGTGGCGGTGGGTATAGGACCCGGCGGCCGAAGCCGGCGGTTCACACGGCATGAAGCCGAATTTCTTCCCAGCGCCGGGGACCATCCTACTGCACGAGGAGGATACTGTCACTGAGTGGGGGCGATCGACCACTACGAGTTCGCGGGAACTGGTTCGAGTGTGGCGGACAGGATAGGCGATGGCAGAGCGGCACTTCGACCCTGTGCTGAGCGTGTCGAAAGGCCGGAATCCGGTTCAGATGACGGAGGACAGACGACAGAAAGCCGTCGTCCCGGTCCTGCGACAGGCGCAGGACAGGCCGCGCTTCGTGCGAGCCGGGGCCCAGTCCAAACGACCGAGGACAGACGACGGAAAGCCGTCGCCCCGGTCCTGCGACAGGCGCAGGACAGGCCGCGCTTCGCGCGAGCCGGGGCCCAGTCCAGACGCTGGCGACAGTACCAACCACTGGGCCCCGGCTTCCGCCGGGGCGACGTCCTTCCACCTTCCACCTCCTCCCCCGCCAAATATATCTTTCTATCGCGATAGAGCGATTGACAAACCGGAAAACTGCCGGCATGATCGAGGCTACATACCCATCAAGACCGGCGGAGGGATAGGCCCTTTGAAGCCGGGGCAACCAGCGCGGGGCGTAAAGCCCGGCGTCAGGTGCCAAGTCCTACGGGGGCGTAACAGCCCGCCGGAAGATGGGTCGGATCAGCGCCTGCGAAGGCGCTGTCCGACAACGTCGCCGTTGCCGTCAGGTCGATTGATGGGCGAGTTTCCTGACCGGAGATCGCCATGTCGCTCGCACTCGCCGCTGCTCCTGCCCCCGCCCCTCTGCGCTCGCTGCTTCCGCCACCGGCATTGGCCAGGCGCGCCGACACGCCATTCCCGGTGCAACGCGGCTCCTGTCCGGTGCAGTTCGATCTGCGTCACAGCGGCAGCCAACTGCTGGTGTTGCGCTGGCAGATCATCGGCGCGGCCGACCGGCCGCTGTCGATCGTGCTCGGTGGCATCTCGGCCGATCGCCAATTAACCAGCAATGCGATCGATCCGCGCCCCGGCTGGTGGCCGGCGCAG
>JBGSKT010000352.1:0-2100 GCA_041741075.1 Lysobacterales bacterium | reverse complement strand
GCTCGCGCGGCGCGCGCGCGGTGTTGCTGACGCTGGCCTTGTCGCTGGCAGCAGCGACCGGCGTGTCAAGGATTGCGCTCGGCGTGCACTATCCGAGCGATGTGCTCGCCGGCTGGCTGATCGCCGCCGCCTGGCTGTGGTTCTGCTGGGCGCTGGCCGGAATGTATTGGCCGCGCAGAGCCCTAGGCTGGTGGTGAGCGCAGCACTGCGCTAGACCGATCGGGCATAGCCCAGCCGGCCCAGGGTGGCCGATACCGCCGCGGTGGCCGCGGCCAGCACCTGGTCGAGCGGCAGGGTGGCATCCACTTCGACCATCGGCGCACCGTTGAAGGTCAACAGCGGCGTGGCCGCCACTTTGTCGCGCAGCAGTTCGCGGCGGTGGTCGGGCTTGCGCGCGCAGGCGGTATCCAGGTCTACATTGAGCCTGATTACCAGGTCCGGCCGAAAACTGGTCATCCACTGGTAGTGCGCCCGTTCGCGCCGCGCCAGCCAGCGCACCAGAGCGTTGCCCGGCACGTTGACCGACAGACCGGTGCCGTCATAGGCGCCCGGCAACTCGAGCTGCGGATAGCGGTCGGTGACGATGATCAGGCCCTGGCGGCGCGCGGCCATCATGCGCCTGAACCGGCGCAGGCGCCGCAGGGAAAATGCATAGATCACCAGGGCGGTCAGCAGCCCTGGAGTCTTCTGTTCGCGTTGCGCTCGGGTGCTGTCGGTCTTCTTCGCGATCGCCCGGTCGAGCCGCATACCGACCAGGGGCAGCCGCGCCAGCGCGCGGCCGATATTGCCCGACTGCTTGCCGAGGTGCGCGGCGATCGCCGGGCCATAGCCGCGTACCCAGGCCAGCACCGCTTCGCTGACGGTGGACTTGCCCGAGCCGTCGCAGCCGATCACCGCAATCAGCGGCGCCAGCCTGGCTTGTTCCGCCGGCATCAGGAGATTCCGTCGAAGGTCCGGGTGAAATGGCGCAAGATGCGCAGCACCCCCTCGACCAGGGCGGCGCCGGCCCCTACGTAGTACCAGCCGAGATGATCCTGCAACTGCGCCACATCGAAGCCACGGCGGGCAAAGTCGTACAGCACCACCGCGATGATCAGCAAAAATACTTTCTTGTCCTCGCGCTTGATGCAGCGCCGCAGCCAGAACGGATACTTGGGCTTGACCCAGCCATGCAGGCGTGGCCACAGGAACGGCACCCGGGCCGCCCAATCGGCGTGCGCCGGGCCAAACTCCTTGCGTAGAAACTCTTCTTCATAGACCGAGATGCGCTCATAGACCAGCACCGAGATCAGCAGGGTCAGGGCGCCGTAGACCCAACTGCCGGAGAGCATCGCCAGCCCGGTGAAATTGAGGATCCGCCCCAGATACAGCGGATTGCGCACCAGCGAATAAGGGCCGGTGGTGTTGAGTTCCGCGGCGACGGCCGCTGCCTTGGCTACCCCCGAGGTGCCGGGCGCGGCATAGCCACTGGTGACGATGCGGACCAGGGCGCCGGCCGCGGCCACGCCAAACGATAGCCAGAACCAGGCCAGGTTGGCGCCCGCGTCGGCGAACGGCCCGAGCGAGCGCGTGCAATAGGCGATCAGCGCGCCGATCACGATCACACTGATCAGGTAGTTGCCGCGAATCTTGAACAGGGCCCGGCCGCTGGCGGCCATTTCATGCTGATACATGCTTGCTGCTCCTAAAGATGGGGCCACCGGGGGCATCGAAATCGCCCCGATCGCCGGCTCTGGATCAGCCATCGCGACCGAACCCAATCGCCCATTCTAGCCCGGCCGGATCGGCTATGCCATGTTCGGAGGACAGAGGACGGAGGACAGACGTAGAGCGGTTAAGCGCGACGCGTCCGGTTCAGAGGACAGAGGACGGACGTCGAGCGGATAAGCGCAGCGCGTCCACAAACTTGCGGAAGATCCCGGAATGACCAACTCCGCTGTTGAGAGCCGCTGCGCTTCTTCCGGGCTACGCCTGGTGGGAGATTCCTACACCAATCGCTACAGCTGCGCCGGGGCGTGGCCGGGCTCGGCCCGCGCCAATGCCCAGACCTGCACGCTGGCGGCACCGGCGCGTTTCAGTACGCGCGCGCATTCCTCGGCG